>WFMN01000226.1 GCA_015489095.1 Mariprofundaceae bacterium
CGGTGAGAATGTCGGCTGCGGCAAGGATTACACCCTGTTCGCATTGGTTGACGGCAGCGTGGAGTTCTTCAAGAAGGCGGGGCGCACCACCGTGCGCGTTGTCGCCTAGCCCCCGGCTCGCGCAACAGCTGACCAAGGGCGCCGCGGCGCCCTTTTTTATTGCCATCCACCCAAGATAGATCGCGCAGATTGCAAAAGATCCGTCGGTGGCCGCGATGACAGGGGAGCCCCCGTAGGAGCGGTTTCCAAACCGCGAATGACCGCCGCCATCCGCTCGGGAACCGGAGATCCACAGGTTCGGGGTCCGGAGACCCCTCCTACAGAACCGGCGCTGCGGCGGTGGATCCCGAGTCAAGCCCGGGACGACTGTTTCAAAGCCGTCTGACCCCCTCGTTCACCATGTTGGGTGACTTTTCGGTTGCGATGGCGCTATCCTTGCGCCATATCAACTTTCGCGTGGAGGCTGCATGGCAATGCTAACAGGAAAAAAGGGGCTTATCTTGGGCGTAGCGAACGATAAGTCGATCGCCTGGGGCGTGGCGCAGGCCTGCCACCGCGAGGGAGCCGAGCTGGGCTTCAGCTACCTTGGCGAGGCGCTGGAACGGCGTGTGCGCCCGCTGGCGGAGTCGGTTGACGCCTCGCTGCTCGCGCCGCTGGATGTCGCCGATGATGCGCAGATCGACGCCTTTTTCGACCGGGTAAAACAGCAGTGGGGAACGCTCGATTTTGTCGTGCACTCCATCGCCTTTGCCAACAAGGAGGCGCTCAAGGCACCTTTTCGCATGACCACGCGCGACGATTTTCACCTGGCGCTTGATATCTCCGCCTACTCGCTGATCGCGGTGGCGCAGCGTGCCGCCCCGCTCATGAACGCGGGCGGCAGCATCGTCACCATGTCCTATCTCGGAAGCGTGCGCGCGGTGCCCAACTACAATGTGATGGGGGTAGCCAAGGCGGCGCTGGAGGCGTCGGTGCGTTATCTGGCCAGTGACCTCGGCGGCGACAACATCCGGGTCAACGCCGTCTCGGCGGGGCCGATCCGCACGCTGGCCGCCTCCGCGGTGGGGGATTTCCGCCACCTGATGGCCAAAAGCGCGCGTGGCGCGATGCTAAAACGCAATGTCACCCAGCTTGAGGTGGGCAACATGACCGCCTTTTTGCTCTCCGATCTCGCCTCCGGCATCTCCGGCGAGGTGCACTATGTCGATGCCGGCTTCCATGTCGGCGCGGGGGATCCCGGAGAGAACCCGGCATAGATCGCCGCGCCGCGCTCCTCGCTCGTAACCATGTCAGGCTCCATTTTCGGTCAACAGTTCAGAATATCCACCGCGGGGGAGTCGCACGGCGCCGCGCTGGTGGCGATCGTGGATGGCTGCCCCGCTGGATTGCCGTTGTCGGAAGCCGACATCCAGCCCGATCTCGATCGCCGCAGACCCGGCCAATCGCGCTACACCACCCAGCGGCAGGAGGCCGACCGGGTGGAGATCCTCTCCGGCCTGTTCGAGGGGGTGACCACCGGCACCCCGATCGCGCTGCTGATTCGCAACACCGACCAGCGCAGCCGCGATTACGGCGATATCAAGGAGAAGTTCCGCCCCGGCCACGCCGATTTCACCTACTTCCACAAGTATGGGGTGCGCGACTACCGTGGCGGCGGCCGCTCCTCCGCCCGTGAAACGGCCATGCGGGTCGCCGGCGGCGCCATCGCCAAGGTGCTGCTGCGCCATGTCGGAGTGGAGGTCTATGGCTGGGTGGATCAGATCGGCCCGGTGCGCGCCGATCCCGCCCGCTTTGATCGGCGCGCCATCAACGGCAACCCCTTTTTCTGCCCCGACGCCGAGGCGGCGGAGGCGATGGCCGCCGTGGTGGAGGAGGTGCGCAAACAGCGGGACTCGATCGGCGCGTCGGTCACGGTGATCGCCGAAGGGGTGGCCGCGGGGCTGGGCGAGCCGGTCTTCGATCGCCTCGACGCCGAACTGGCCAAGGCGATGGTCTCCATCCCGGCGGTCAAGGCGGTGGAGATCGGCGACGGTTTCGGCTGCGTGGAGGCGAAAGGCTCCGACTTCGGCGACCCCATCCGCCGCCAAGGATTCGCCAGCAACCACGCCGGCGGGGTGCTGGGCGGCATCAGCAACGGCGACACCATTCGGGTGCGGATGGCGCTCAAGCCGACCTCGTCGATCGCGCAGCCGCGCCCCACCATCGACACCGAAGGAAACGAAACCGAGATCATCACCAAAGGGCGCCACGACCCCTGTGTCGGTATCCGCGCGGTACCGATCGCCGAGGCGATGATGGCGCTGGTGCTGGCCGACTTTCTGCTGCGCCAACGGGGGGCTAGGCTGTGAGCTGGTCCTTCGGCGTGGTCGATGCCATCGACATCCTGCTGGTCACGCTGTTTGTCTATGCGGTGCTGCGGCTGATCAAGGGCACCCGCGCCGAACAGATGTTGCTGGGGCTGTTGGTGCTGGTGGTCATCTACGAGCTGGCCAGCTTCTTCGGCCTGCTGACGCTGGAGTGGGTGTTCGACCAATTCTTCTCGGTGTTCATGGTGATTCTGGTCATCCTGTTCCAGAACGAAATCCGTCGCGGGCTGATGCGGGTGGCGCGCAACCCGATGCAACTTCGCACCGGCGCCCGCCTGCAGTTGGTGGATGCGCTGGTGGCGGGCGCCAAGGCGCTGATCGCCCGCGGCTGGGGCGGGCTGATCGTGATCGAGCGCACCACCGGTCTCAAACAGGTCTGCCAGACCGGGGTGGAGATGGACGCGGCGGTGGACAGCGACCTGATCGAGGCGCTCTTCTGTCCGTCGGCGCCGATGCATGACGGCGCGATTGTGATTCGACTAAACGAACAGGGCGGCCGCATCGTGGCGGCGCGGGCGCTGCTACCGCTGGCGCAGGCACGCGCGATCTCCGGCGGCTTCGGCACCCGCCATCGGGCGGCGGTTGGGGTCACCGAGGAGAGCGACGCGCTGGTGGTGGTGATCTCGGAAGAGCGGCACGACATCCACCTAGTCAGCGAAGGGAAGTTGGGCTCGGCACTCTCGCCGGATCAGTTGCGCCGCCGCTTGGCGGAGGTGTTGACCGCCGACGCCGAACAGGCGAACGCCGCCGGCAACTGGTTGCAACGCTTAGGTCAGCTCTGGGGGGCGGAGTGACGGCGATGCGCGGGGCGCGACGGGTGCTGCGTCGCCACTCCCTGCGGCTGTGGTCGCTGTTGATCGCCTTCGTGCTCTGGTTTCAGGTGCACGGCTCGGGGGTCGGTTCGCTCGGCATCGACGCCCCGTTGCAGGTGCGGGGGTTGCACAACCAGTTGATGATCGTCAACGACCTGCCGGAGACCGTTCGGGTGACCGTCACCGGGCTACAGGCGCGCATCAACCATCTCAGCCGTGACGATGTACGCATCACCATCGACGCCTCCGATATCAACAAGCCGGGGGTGATGGAACGCGCCATCAGCATCCAGGATGTCCACCTCCCCGCCGGCATGAATATCGAGAAGATCCAGCCCGACCGCCTGCAACTGCAGGTGGATCGCATCGTCTCGCGCCTGCTGCCGGTCGAGGCGGTCATCGACCTCCCCGAACAGTGGAAGGTAACCGGTCTGAAGATCGACCCGCCGCAGGTCAAGGTGACCGGCCCCGAAGTGTGGGTGGATGCCATCTCCAGCCTCAAAAGCGAGGGGCTGCGCCCACCGCTCAAGTCCGGCCCGTTTGCGCTCAAGGCGCGGGTGGTCAGCCCGACCGGCAAGGCGATCCGCATGGTCAACGACGGCCAGCGGGTGACGGTCACGGGGGTGCTGGTGCGGGCGGAGCCCCGCCCCGGAGAGGCGCCATGAGCGGTCGGCGCTATTTCGGCACCGACGGGGTGCGCGGTACGGTCAACCAACCGCCGATGACGGCGGAGTTCGCCCTCAAGCTCGGTCGCGCGGCTGGGTTTGTGCTGACCAAACACCTCCCCCACCGCCCCCATCTCCTGATCGGCAAGGATACCCGCCTGTCGGGCTACATGATCGAAAGCGCGCTCTGCGCCGGGCTGACGGCGCAGGGGATGAATGTGCAACTGCTAGGTCCCATCCCCACCCCGGCGGTGGCCTACCTCACCCGCAGTCTGCGCGCCGATGCCGGGGTGATGATCTCCGCTTCGCACAATCCGGCCGGGGATAACGGCATCAAGTTTTTCGGCGCCGACGGCTTCAAGCTGCCCGACGCGGTGGAGCACGCCATCGAGCAGGCGCTGGATAAGCTGCCCCCGCTGCCCAAGCCGTTGGAGATCGGCAAGGCGGTGCGGGTGGACGATGCCCGTGGCCGCTACATCGAGTTCCTCAAGGCCGCCCTGCCCAAAGGCGCCCGCTTTGACGGACTGAAGGTGGTGGTCGATTGCGCCAATGGCGCCGCCTACGATGTCGCCCCCAAGATCCTGCGCGAACTGGGGTGCGATGTGGTGGAGATCCA
>WFMN01000227.1 GCA_015489095.1 Mariprofundaceae bacterium
CCTCCGGCGGACAGCGGGTGGTCAACCTGACGCTCACGCAGGGGGGCACTATCCGTGGGCAGGTCACTTCAGCCAACGGCGTGGTGGGGAATGTGCGTCTCTTTGCCAAGGATGGCGCTACGGGGGCGGTGCAGCGCGTGTTTGCCGATGGCGCGGGCAACTATGCCATCAATATGCCCGTCGGCACCATCAATCTCTTGGTGGACAGCTATGCGACCGATCCGCGAACCGGCCAGTTGCAGGCGCTTGGCGGCGGCCTTACCGGAGGCTATGTGGATGCCAACGGCGTGGCGCAGTCGGCTGCCGGCGGTGCCAAGGCGATCACGCTGACGGCGGGTGGTGTGGTGTCGCAGAATATCCAGCTCAATGCCGGTACCACCTTCGACGCGGCGGCGGTCGCGGGTGCCTTCATCCCTTGAATTGGGTTAGGGTTGCCCTCTTGATCTAATCGCAGGCCACGGGCGATCTGAACAGTTCCAGAATATGATGGCGACTCCGCAAGAAGTCGGCATCGCGGTCACGGACAGGTTCGGGGAAAGGATTCCCCTCCTACATGCTGTAGGAGCGGTTTCCAACCGCGAATTGCCACAGACGGACTTTTTGCGATCTGCTCAGTATGTGGCTGAATGGTTTTCATCGCAGGAGGGCTTCCCATGGGATGGTGTTGCAGAGCGCCGCGAGCGGCGGGCAGGGATGATGACTTCGCAAGAAGTCATCATCGCGGCCACGGACAGGTTCGGGGAAAGGATTCCCCTCCTACATGCTGTAGGAGCGGTTTCCAACCGCGAATTTCCACAGACGGACTTTTTGCGATCTGCTCAAGGATATCGGATGACGGCTAGGTGCGACGCCGTCATCGTCGGAGGTGGGGCGGTGGGCTCGGCGCTGGCGCTCGATCTGCTGGCGCGGGGGCTCGATCCATTGCTGCTGGAGGCGCGCGCCCCCGATTACACGCCATCGACCCCGGAGCGGGAGATCGCGCTCTCGGCGGGGTCGGTCGGCTATCTGCAACAACTCAAGGTATGGCCGCAAGTGGCGCAATCGGGGGTGGGCAGGATTCGCCACATCCGCGTGATGGAGGCACGGGGGTCGGCCTCGGTGGCACTCGATGGCGACCATGATGATCTCCTCGGCTGTGTGGTGGAGATGGGGCAGCTGCTCCGTGCCTTGCATGCGGCGCTGGGCGCGCGACTGATCGCCCCGGCCACCTTAGGTGATTGGCGCTGTGATGGTGACGCTGTCCGTCTCTCCTACCGGATGGAGGGAAAGGAGGAAACCGTGCAAACCCGCTTGCTGGTGGCGGCGGACGGGAGCGACAGCCAACTGCGGCGCAAGGCGGGCATCGCCACATGGGGCTGGGATCACAACCGCTTCGGCGTGGTGGCGTCGGTGACGACCGAGGCGGGGCACCGCGATACCGCCTATGAGTGTTTTCGCGCGCAAGGGCCGTTGGCGCTGCTGCCGATGGCGGACGGCCGCTTTTCCATGGTATGGGCGGAGGCGCCGCGCCAGGTGGCCGAATGGATGCAATGCGATGCCACCGCCTTCACGGAGAAGCTATCGGCGGCGCTGAACCCCGCCATCCGCGCGCAGACTGGCGCGATCACTGCCCTTTCCGCCCGCGCGCTGTTTCCGCTGGAGCTTGCGATCGCCCGCAGCTTTCACGCCCCCCGCTTCGCGCTGGTGGGAAACGCCGCCCACACCATCCATCCGGTGGCGGGGCAGGGGATGAACCTCGGTCTGCGCGACGCGCAGGCGTTGGCGCAGGCCGTGCACGACCACAGGCGGTTCGGCGATCCCGGTCACCCCATGGTGCTGGCGCAGTATGGTGACAGTCGCAAGGGGGATGTGGCGATGACGGCGGGATTCACCGAAGGGCTGCTGACCACTTTTGCGGCTCCGGGGCGGCTGCCCCGGTTGGCGCGGCAGATCGGGATGCGCGGCATGGGGCGCGGGCTGCGGCGGTTGTTGATCGACTACGCCAGCGGCCGGGCGCAGGCGCGGCCATGAGCGGCATGTTGGAAAGGGTGGATCTGGTGATTGTGGGCGGCGGCATGGTGGGGCTGACCCTTGCCGCCGCGCTGCGCAATCAGGGGATGCGGCTACTGGTGGTGGAGCGCGCCGAACCGAGCGCCCATTGCTCGCTGGGGATCGACTGTCGCGTCTCCGCCATCGTGCGCGGGAATGTCGATGTGCTGCGGGCGATGGGGGTGTGGTCGCACCTTGCGCGGTCGTCGCCGATCGCCCGCATGCAGGTGTGGGATGATCAAGAGGGGGGCGGCATCCGCTTTGACGCGCTGGAGATCGGCGAGGAGAGCCTCGGCCAGATGGTTGAAAACCGCCATCTGCTGGCGGCGCTGCGGAGGGTGCTATTGCGCAGCGACGGGGTGGAGCTCTGCTCTCCGGCGACCGTCGCCGGAGTGGCGTGGCGGCGCGACGGGGTGCGGGTCGAACTGGCGGATGGTCGCGCGCTGTGGACACCGCTGATCGTGGCGGCCGACGGCGCCCGTTCTTGGCTACGCCAGCAGGCGGGAATCGCGGTGTGGCGCCACGATCTTCGCCAGCGGGCGATCGTCGCCACCATCAAGCCGCAGCACCACCACCGGCAGGTGGCCTACCAGCGCTTTCTCGCCACCGGGCCGTTGGCGCTGCTGCCGATGGCGGACGGCCTCTGCTCGATCGTCTGGAGTGCCGACAACGCGCGGGCGGAACAGTTGATGGCGATGGATGAGGAGGCGTTCCTGCGGGAGCTTCAGCTCGCCTTCGGGCCAAGCCTCGGTCGCATCGAACAGTGCGGTACACGCACCGCGTTTCCATTGTGCAGTCGGCTGGCGCACCACTTGGTTCGCCCCCGCTTGGCGCTGATCGGGGATGCCGCCCACACCATCCACCCGCTGGCGGGGCTGGGGGTCAATCTCGGCATTCGCGACGCCATGGTACTGGCGCGCGAAATCGCCGACGCGCGCCGCTTCGATGAGGATTGGGGCGCGATGGAGGTGTTGGCCGAGTACCGCAACCAGCGACTGCCCGATGTGCTTGCGGTGATGGGGGCGATGGAGGGGTTCCACCACCTGTTCACCAGCCGACTGCCCGCCATCGCCCGCTTGCGCGCCGCCGGCATGCGGCTGGTGGGCAATAGCGGGCCGATCAAGAGCCTGCTGATGCGGAACAGCACCGGACTCTCCCTCCCCATTCCGCGCGAGGTGTGAGCAGGGTTGATCTGTTCGGCGTCGCGTTGGCGGCGCTCTTTATTGTATCGGCTTCGCCGCTATATGCGGCCGAGATTCGCGTCGGCTTGCCGCAGCTTCCGATCACGCTGGATCCCCGCTTCGCCACCGATGCCGCCTCGGTGAAGGTGCAGCAGTTTCTCCATCGCGGCTTGGTGCGGCTGGATGCCCATTTCCAGCCGCGGCCCGATGTGGCCGCTTCGTGGCAACACCCATCCCCGCTGGTGTGGCGTTTTCTGCTGCGACACGATCTCCGCTTCCATGACGGGAGCAGGGTGGACGCCCACGATGTGACGGCCACGCTGCGGAGCATTCTCGACCCCGCCACCGCCAGTCCGCTGCGCGCCAGCTTTTCCGCCATCGCCGCGATTCAAGCCGTGGATGACGATACGGTGATGATCCGGCTGAAGCGGGTGGATGCCTCGCTGCTTACGCGGCTGGTGATCGGCATCCTGCCGACCCGACTGGCGCGGCAGCCCCAGCGGGCGCGCACCACCGTCGGGTGTGGCCCCTACCGGCTGAAGCGCTGGCGGGGGAACCGAATCCGCCTGGTTGCACGCGGGGGAGGGCGCCCCGATCTCGTCATGGTGCGGGTGAAAGACCCGGTAACGCGCGCGCTGAAGCTGGCGCGGGGCGAAATCGACCTGATGCAGAACGATTTTCC
>WFMN01000228.1 GCA_015489095.1 Mariprofundaceae bacterium
ACGCAGACCATTGATTTGCGCGGCCATCCGTGGCCGCGATGACGACTTTTTGCAAAGTCGTCATACTTCATGACCCAACTGTAGCGCAATGTATTTATTTTTGCAACCCGCACCAGCTGCGGGGTTCCCGTTTGACAGTCATCGTGATGCCGTTATAATTGGCAATTATGGTGCAACTTGAAAGCTCGCGTGCCTTCGAGGTTGCCGGTGATCGAAGATCAAGGGGGCGAATCGATGCGGTGGATGAATAACCTGACAATGAACAAGAAGTTGGCGTTGCTGTTGGCGTTGCCGACAGCCGCGATCCTGCTGCTTGCCTCGTCCGGAGTGAAGGATGCGCAGCACAAAGTAAACGCCATGCAGGAGGTGGTGCGCTTTGTCAGCCTGACCCACGCCGCCTCCGCCTTGGTGCACGAGTTGCAGAAAGAGCGGGGCATGAGTGCCGGCTTTCTCGGCAGCCATGGCGCCAAGTTCGCCGAGAAGCTGCCCCAGCAGCGCAAGGCCGTTGACGAGAAGCTGCGAGCATTGAAGGCGCTGACCACGACACTCCGCGGCATGCGGGATGATGGCGGGGTGTTTGGCATCGGCGTGTTGGACAATGTGTTAGCCGAGGCGTTAAGCCGCCTAGAACAGCTCTCCTCCACGCGGGCGCGGGTCGATCAGTTTGGGATGCCGCTGAAGGAGATGTTGGCCTACTACACCGGAACCATCGACACCTTCAGCAAGATGACCACTTCGTTGGCTAGGGTGATGGCCAACCCCAGCGATTTTGACGCCAAGGGGATGGAGCCCGACGCCGATTTGGTATTGATGTTGTTGACCTTCGATTATCTGTCGGGAATCAAGGAGTCCTCGGGGATTGAACGGGCGGTGTTGGCGGCCGCCTTCGGCCGCGGCGGCTTTACCCCCGAGCTCTACGACAAGTTTATCTCCCTTGATAGCAAGCAACTGGCAATGGAGAAGGGGCTGCTGCGGGTTGCCGAGGCGCCGATGGTGAAAAGGTACCGTGCAACCATGCAGGGGGAGGTGATCGATCGGGTTGACCATTTTCGTCAACTGGCGAAAGAGGGAAACCGTAGTGGTCATTTGCAGGGGGATGCTGGCGCGTGGTTTACCGCGGCAACCAAGCGCTTGGGGCTGCTCCGGTCGCTCGAGCTGTTTCTGCTGGACAAGGTGGCGGCCGACGCCAAGGAGGTGCTCGGTGAAGCCACCGCCGCCCGCAACGAAGAGATCGGGATTTCAGCATTGCTGCTGCTCGTTATCCTGATCTTCGCGGTGGCGATGGCGAGGAACATCACCCATCGAACCAATGCGGTGTTGCAATCGATTCAGGCGGTTGCCGCCGGCAAGCTCGATCAGGAGATCATCAACCACGCCCGTGACGAACTGGGGCGGGTGATGGACGGTCTGGAGAAGATGCGCCAAGAGCTGGCCGACGCGGTGGCACAGCGTGAACAGCGTGCCAAGGAGGAGCAGGAGGCGATGGAGCGCAAGCTGGCGATGCAGCAGCGCGAGGCGGCGGTGGTGCATCGCTTCGAGGGGGAAATCTCCACCATTAGCAGCAATCTGCTCGATGTCTCGACCCAAGTTGGCGAGGGGGTGCAACTGGTGGCCGCCGCCGCCGAGGAGTCCAGCATGCAGGCCGAGGCGGCATCGAG
Source organism: Mariprofundaceae bacterium (assembly GCA_015489095.1). Taxonomy (GTDB): domain Bacteria; phylum Pseudomonadota; class Zetaproteobacteria; order Mariprofundales; family J009; genus S009-29. Next base: position 1,659 of record WFMN01000228.1, read on the forward strand.
CGGTGCCCAGTCGGCAGAGGGGAATGTCTCCACGGTCGCGGCGGCGGCGGAAGAGCTCTCCGCCTCGATTTCCGAGGTGTCCCGGCAGGTGAAGGAGGCGGAGCAGATCGTCTCCGAGGCGGTCGCGGCGGCGGAGGGAACCAGTTCGACGGTGGAGAATCTGTCGCGGGCGACCGGGGAGATCGGCCAGATCATTACGGTGATCACCGATATCGCCTCCCAGACCAACCTGCTGGCGCTCAACGCCTCGATTGAGGCGGCGCGGGCGGGAGAGGCGGGGCGCGGTTTCGCGGTGGTGGCCGGAGAGGTGAAGGATCTGGCTAGCCAGACCGCGGAGGCGACGGAAAAGATCGCCAAGCAGATTCAGTGTTTGCAGACGGAAAGCGAGCAGAGCGCCAAGGCGATCGAGAAC
>WFMN01000229.1 GCA_015489095.1 Mariprofundaceae bacterium
CCTCGGAGAGAAAATCGACCCCGCCATATTCGGGCGCGAGGCCGTTGATCCCGCCGCCGAGCACCACAATCGCGTCACCAGGCTGGATGCGCGCGACATCCAACGGGGGATAGGCCATCTCCAGCGGCCGGATGAGCAGGTCGCGCACTGGAGCCAGCGATAGCAGCAGCAGCGCCGTGACAGCCAGCAGCATCAGCCCTCGCCCCCACCGTTGCCGCCGACCGTACCAGCCCAAGATGGCGAGCAGGATGATCCCTCCCGGTGGCAGCAGCCACAGCGCGATCGTCTTGCTGATCAGCAGGGCTTGGCCACCCATGCGGGCAGTTCGGCCTCCATCCGGCGTAGCGCTGCCCGCTGCTGTTTCCATTCAGGGTCCATGGTGGCCAGATAGCGCCAAAAGGAGGGCGAATGGTTGGCAACACGCAGGTGTGCCAATTCGTGCAGGATGACATGATCGACCAACGGGGGCGGAAGCAGCAATAGCTTGGCGTTCAACGAGATATTCCCTTTTGTTGAACAACTGCCCCAACGGGTGTGCTGCAAACGCACCGTCACCCGGTTGGGCCGATCGGTAGCGTGGCGGTCAACCAACCGATGCACCCAAGCCGGCAACACCCTGTTGCCGTACCCCTTCAGGAACATCTGCAACCCCCGCTTGACCAGCGTATGGTCGCCCACATCACCGCGTACGATCAGGCGGCCATTGCAATCATCGCTGGTCACTTCAACGGCCGCGGGGGTCATCTCTGCCTCTTGATACGCGACCGTCATGCGAAGGCCGGTAGCGGCGAAGCTGATCGCATGCGGCAGCCTGTTGGCCTCTTCCTTCTGCCGCGACGACGCCCTTCTCGCCGCGATGTTGCGCTGCTGCCGCACAATCCATTGGCGGTGCTGCTCCACCATCAACGGCGCGATCGCGGTGCTCTCGCCTTGTGGAATCACCACCTCCACCCTTCCATCCGGTGGCAACACCCGCAGCGAGATCCGCTTGGCCCGTGAGGACTCCCGCACGGTATAGGCAGGAGCGCGCACTATCTTGCCCGTAGGTAGCGGTGCATGATGCGAACAGAGAGCTCCCGCGGCGACAGTTTTTGCAGCAGCCACAACATACGGTGCCGCCAGCCGGGGACACAAAAGCCGCCGCCCCGATCCAAGGTGGCGATCGCGGCGGCAACCACCGCCTCCGGTGGGGTGCGCAGGCCACCGCCCAACATCTCCGGCATGCCAGAGACAGCGCGAAACCCGGTCGGCGACGGCCCGGGCGCCAAAGTGACCACCCGCACCCTCCCCTCCTGTTCAATGCGCAACGCCTCGCTCCAGTAGGTGAGCCCCGCCTTGGCCGCGCTGTAGCTTCCCATCCACGACAGCGGCGATTCACCAGCCAGTGAAGAGACATTGATCACAAAGCCACGACGATGTTGCAGGGCGGGTAGCAGATGGTGGGTAAGCCTCATCGGCGCCAGGAGGTCGGTGGCGATCAGCGCCGCGTGATCCGCCGCCGAATAGGCGGTGAAGGCTCCCCACAGGCCGAAGCCGGCGTTGTTCACCAACCCCTTGAGCGTACACCCCTCAACCGACTGAAATACCGCATCAATCCCTTGTTGCGATGCGAGATCGGCGACCACGATGCGGTGCGCGTCTGGGCGGCGCAAATGCTCGCGGTGCGCCCGCAATCGCGCTTCATCGCGACCGGTGAGAATCAGGCGATCGCACCGCCCCTCCAACTGGCGGGCGAAGGCCAGCCCGAAGCCCCCCGATGCCCCCGTCACCAGAATAGCGGTGGGCTTAGCCGTCACGACGCAGCAACTCCTCCATCCAACGCAGATCCTCGGCAGTGGTGACCTTGCGGTTGCGCTCCTCACCCGGTGTGACATAGACCGGAAAACCGGCCGCCTCCAGCAGTGAAACATCGTCGGTAAATGTGGCCAGTCCCTCTCCCGCCTGCGCGATGGCCGCAAGCAGCCACTCCCGCCGCGCCACCTGCGGGGTCTGTACCGCGCGCAAGGTGTGACGATCGAGGGTGCGCACCACCCGCCCCGCCGCATCCACCTCCTTGATGGTGTCCACCACCGCCATGCCCGGTACCGCCGCCCCGTGGCGCTCGGCGCCATCGAGCAGCGCCTGCAACAGCCTAGGCGAAGGCAGGGGACGGGCGGCGTCGTGCACCGCCACCATCGTGGCCTGCTTAGGCAACGCCCGCAGACCGGCCACCATGGAGAGCGCCCGCTCCCTGCCACCGGCAACTGGGGAGAGCAGCGTAAACGCGAACGATGCTTCACCGATCGCCGAGGCAAAACGCCGCTGCTCGCCGGCGGCGATTACCGGCTGCACCCAGCGGATCCGGGGTTCCGCCTGCAGGCTGCGTAGGGCGTGCAGCACCATCGGCACACCTGCAACCTCGCGGTACTGTTTGGGAATGGTTCCGCCCAAGCGGCGGCCGCTTCCGGCGGCGAGCAGCACAACAGCAACAGCGCCCATCGGTTTACAACAGCGCCTGAATGGCCGCCAGCAGCGCAGGCGCCGCGGTTTCGGTACGCAGGGTGCGCGCCCCGAACTGCAACGGTTGAAACCCCTGCTGCCGCAGGGCTTCCAGATCATCGCCGCTGAATCCGCCCTCCGGTCCCACCGCCAGCGCCACCCGCTGCGATTTCAGGATGGATGGACGCGCCTGCCGCCACGGATGCGCATCCTGCAAATGGAGCAGCCAGCGCGAAGCATCGGGAGAAACGGAAACCGCTTTTAGCGAATCGCACCACGAAACAGCGGGGATCTTGGTGCGCCCGCACTGTTCAGCGGCCTCAACCACAATCTGCCGCCACCGTGACAGGCGCTGCGCAAGCCGCTCCCCAGAGAGTTTCACCATCGACCGCCGGCAACGGACGATGGCAAACGAGGCGGCGCCAAGCTCCGTTCCCTTTTGGAGCACTTGAGCGATGCGCTCGCCGCGGCAGGCACCTTGGATGATGTCGATCGCCATCGGCAGCTCCCGATCCACCGCAACAACGCGATCCACGAGGCAGCCATCCTCGCCGTCAAACCGCGCATGGAACTCACCGTTACCGCCGTTGAACAGCACCACCGGATCACCCTTGCCACAGCGCATCACCCGCTTGAGATAGTGCCGCTGCTCAGCGTCGAGCGGCACCGAGCGCCCCGGCTCCAACGGCTGTTCCGTGAATAGCCTGATCACTCCGGTCGATTAGCTGTCGCGCCGGGCGGCAAAGGCGGCAAGCTGCTGAAGCAGCGTGCGGATCCCCCCGTCGCCCGATCTTCCGAGCGCCTCGGCGGCACGCTGGGCGTAGCGTTGGGCGCGCGCCATCGTCTCTTCGGCGCCATGCTGCTGTTGCACCCGCTGGCGCACCCATGCGCGGTCGCCATCCCGGTAGCCGTCACGGTCGGCGATCTCCTGCACCCGCTGGCGCAACGCCGCGTCCGCCTCCATGGCAACGATCAGCGGCAGGGTGATCTTCCCCTCCTCCAGATCGTGCCCCGTCGGCTTGCCGGCTGTCTGGTCATCGGCGATGTAGTCCAGCGCATCATCCATCAACTGAAACGCCACGCCGAGGCACATGCCATACTCGGACATCGCGGCGATCACCTCGGGCTTCTCACCCGCAACCGTCGCCCCCACCTCGGCCGCCGCGCGGAACAGCACCGCCGTTTTACGCTCGATCACCTCCAGACATTCGGCCTCGGTCATCTCTAGGTGAAAGGTGCGGGAGAGCTGCAGCACCTCTCCCTCCGCCAGCGCGTTGGTGACATCGCTCATCAATTTCAGCATCGCCATGTCGCCCGCGGCCACCATCATCTGGAACGCGCGTGAAAAGAGATAATCTCCAACCAACACGCTGGCCTGATTCCCCCACACCCCGTTGGCCGATGGCGCGCCGCGCCGTTCGTGGGCGGCATCGACCACATCATCGTGCAGTAGACTCGCGGTGTGGATAAACTCGATCACGGTCGCCAGCGGAATATGGCGATCTCCGCCATAGCCGAACAGCTTGGCGATCAGCAGGCAGATCAGCGGGCGCAACCGCTTGCCGCCACTGTTGACAATGTACTGCCCGATCGCCGGGATCATCACGATATCCGATTGTAAATTATCGATAATACAGCGATTGACCGCCTCCATCTCCGGCGCGCACAACCGCGCCGCCCGCTGCAATGGGTTCCCCTCTCGCACGACTTCATTACCTCGCATCTTTTTCTGTAATCCCCGAAGGGCCGGGGCGAACCTGTAACCAGTGGACGGCCTGATCGCCGCGGCTGTTGCGCAAGGCGATATCGACCACCGTCACCATGCCGTTGGGAAGCATCACCACCCGCCCGACAAGCGGCTCCTGCTGATCCAAGTCATGGCGATCCGAAGCGCGTTGATCCCCCCCGCCGGGGGCGCCGCCATCCGCCTCGGGGTGTTGATCCTCGCCGTTTTCCACAACCCGATCAATCACAACGCCGTCCAATTTCCTAGTGGAAAACACCGCAGCGGAGGCCGGTTGCCACCGGTGATCGGTGAAGCGTTCAAACCCGTAACGATCCGCCCGCGCCCACCAGCGCAGCGGCACGCCGGTTAGCTGCGCCTCATCGACGGCCATGCGCAGCGCCTGTTGCAGACGATGGGTCTCGTCAGCGGCATCATGCGCGGCCTTTGGCAGCAGTGACGGCGCCACCAGCGCGGTGATAACCGAGATGATGACCATCACCAAGACGATCTCCAGCAGGGTAAACCCTGCCGCTCTATCGGCGCGAATGCGAATCAGTATGGAATGGGCTTCCGTCAAGCAAAAAGTCCACGGACGGACTTTTTGCGATCTGCTCGATCATGACGACTTCGCAAGAAGTCGGCATCGCGGCCACGGATGGCCGCGCAAATCAATGGCTTGCGCAGCAAGTCGTTGATTTGTAAGGAAGGTGAAAATCGCAATTTTCGCCTTCCGTCAAGCAAAAAGTCCACGGATGGACTTTTTGCGATCTGCTCGATCATGCCTTCACCTCGGTTGGACGCAGCTCCTTCGCCAAGCGATCGAGCACCCCGTTGACGAACGACGGCACCGGATCATCAGCATACTCATGGCTCAATTCCAGCGCCTCGTTGAGCACAACCCGGTAGGGAACCTCCAACCGTTGCCACAGCTCCCAGCAGCCAAGACGGAGGATCGCCAGCTCGATGGCGCCGATGCTGGCCAGCGCGCGCTTTGGCACCGCGCGGTCGATCAGGTCGTCAATCTCGGCATAGCGGGCAACAACCCCCTCGATCAAATCCCGAAAATAGGCCGCATCCTGCTGACCTTTTCGTTCGCGCAACCGCCCCTCGATCAGGGCGCCGACATCCGCGCGGTCGCTGCCGCCGATCTGCCATGCGTAGAGCACCTCCACCGCCGACTGACGCGCCTGATGGCGACTGCTTGCCACCGGATCTCCCGTTGCGGCATCGTGATCAACTGGTTGCGCCATTGTTCAGGAAATCGTCTTCAAGGTCTGTGCGACCTCCACCGCCACCAGCGCGGCCTCCCTACCCTTATGGCCGTGACTCCCCCCCGTTCGCTCTTCGGCCTGCACAATGCTATCGACGGTCAACACTCCGTTGCCGACCGCAATATCGCCACGGGCCGCGATATCGGAGATTGCCTGCATCGCCCCGCGGCAGACATATTCGAAGTGGGCGGTACCACCTTGGATCACGCAACCGAGGCAAACCAGCGCATCCAAGCCGCCGCGCTGTACCAGCCGCGCCGCCACGGTGCCGATCTCCAAGGCTCCCGGCACGGTAAACACCTCGATATCCTTGCTATCGGCGCCGTGACTGATCAACGCATCCAGCGCCCCATCGAGCAGTTTATCGGTGATGCGCCGATTAAAACGGCTTACCACAATGGCGATCCGCAACCCGGTCGCATCCACGCTTCCATCCAGATTCGGTGCTTCGTCACTCATCGCGCGCCCCCTACTTCCTGACCGAACAGATGCCCCATCTTGTCCCGTTTGGTATTCAGGTAGTGGATATTGTCTTCGTGACAATCGCCAAACAGCGGCACCCGTTCCACCACCTCCAGTTTATAACCATCCAAGCCGACAATCTTTTTCGGGTTGTTGGTCAACAGGCGCAGTTTCCGCAGTCCGATATTGCGCAGAATCTGGGCGCCGATACCGTAGTGGCGCAGATCGGGAGCAAACCCCAGCTTCTCGTTGGCCTCAACCGTGTCGTGACCGGCATCCTGTAGATTGTAGGCGCGCAGCTTATTAAAGAGGCCGATACCGCGCCCCTCTTGACGCAGATAGAGCAGCACCCCGCGCCCCTCTTCGCTGATGCGCTTCAGCGCCGCGTGCAACTGCGAGCCGCAGTCGCAGCGACGGGAGGCGAAGACATCCCCGGTCAAGCATTCCGAATGCACCCGAACCAGACATGGTTCGTCGTTATCCACTTCACCCATCACTAGAGCCAAATGCTCTGCATCATCGATTTCATTGCTAAAACCCATCATTCTAAACTCGCCGAACTCGGTAGGCATCCGCGTCTCGATCTCGCGACGCACCAATGAGTCATGCTCCAGCCGATGGGAGATAATATCGGCGATACAGCCGATTTTGATGTGGTGCTTGGCGGCAAACTTTTTCAAGTCCGGCATGCGCGCCATCGTGCCGTCCGGGTTCATGATCTCGCAGATCACGCCAGCCGGCTTCAGCCCCGCCATGCGCGCCAAATCGATGCTCGCCTCGGTGTGTCCGGCACGCACCAGCACGCCACCTTTGCGCCCCTGCAACGGGAACACATGCCCCGGCGAGGTGATATCCTCGGGCCTGGCATCATCGCGCACCGCCACCCGAATGGTCTGGGCGCGATCGTAGGCAGAAATCCCGGTGGTCACCCCCTCCGCCGCCTCGATCGAAGCGGTGAAGTTGGTTTTGAACTTGCTGTTGGGGTCGTGTTCCATCAATGGAATCTTGAGCTGTTTCACCTGCTCCTCGGTCATGGCTAGGCAGATCAACCCCCGCCCGTGGGTGGCCATGAAATTGATGGTCTCCGGGGTCACCCAGTCGGCCGCCAGCACCAAATCGCCTTCGTTTTCCCGCGATTCGTCATCGGCAAGGATGATCATCCTTCCTGCCTTGATCTCCTCGATCAGCTCGCTACAGCTTGCCAGCATCGTCTGCTCCTTCGGTTGCGGTTGCTTCCGCCCGTAAATAATCCAGCTGCCGCGCCACGAACCTCGCCATCATGTCGGTCTCGACATTCAGGCGGGTACCGGGGCGCAATCTCGATAGGTTGGTGTGTTGCAGGGTGTGGGGAATCAAACAGATGGTGAAGTTGTCATCGCCCACACGATTCACCGTCAGGCTCACTCCATCCAGCGCGATCGACCCCTTGACCACCACATAAGGCGCCAGATCGCGGGCAATCCTACAGGTAACCTCGCGAAACTCGCCACATTCTTGCACCGAGGTCACGGTGACAGTTCCATCCACATGACCACTGACAAAATGCCCTCCCAGTGGCTCTCCCGCCCGCAACGCGGGCTCGAGGTTGACCACATCATCGGCGGAGAGCGCCCCCAGATTGGTGACCGCAAGCGTCTCCCGCGAGAGTCGGGCTGCAAATCGCCCCCGTGGATCCAGTGTGGTCACTGTCAGGCAGCATCCGTTGACGGCGATCGAATCGCCCAGCGCCCACGCAGCCGTGTCAAGCTTGGTCGCGACAGTAAGCGTCGCTCCACCCGCCTGATCGGAAACCATCGCCACGACCCTGCCCACATCCTGAATAATACCGGTAAACATAGGTCAGCCCGCCCCCTTCTCGTCACTGCGGTTCGCCTCTTCGACGGACGATTCCGGGGATGCGTCGGCGTCGGAATCGCTCTCCAGACAGGATGCTCCGATCTTATCGATCTGATAGGTGAGGTTGGCCACCAACAATGAATAGAGCGTGATGCCGAACAGCATGGTCACCACGGCGACAATGCG
>WFMN01000230.1 GCA_015489095.1 Mariprofundaceae bacterium
ACCACCAAGGCGGTGCCCGACGACGCCACCCACCGCAGTGTCACCTCGCACGACGGCTGTATGGCGTGCCATGGCGCGGGTGGGGTGCGGCCGCAGCCTAGGGGGCACACCAAGGGGGTGCAGTGTTTCCAGTGTCACACCCAACCGAAAGGGTGGAAGGGCACCGGCAGATGAGGCAGATCGGGATTACCTGCAACCCCTATGACGACCGTGCCGGCAGGCTGGGGCAGGAGCTGGCGGCGTGGCTACTGGCGCGCGACATCCGGCCGCTGGTCAACGAGACCGCCTTTCCGCACTGCGACGGCACCGAGCGGCTGCCGATGGAGGCGATCGCCGCGCGGGTGTCGCTGATGGTGGTCATCGGCGGCGACGGCACCCTGCTCCACGCCGGCCACTATTTTCTTGGCTCGGCCACCCCGCTGCTGGCGATCAACCTAGGACGGCTCGGTTTCCTCACCGACACCCCCGCCGGCAGCATGCGCGATGTGGTGGCGCAGGCGATGGCGGGAGAGCTGGTGCGGCGCAGCCATTTTTCGGTCGAGGCCGCCTGCTTTCGGGAGGGGGCGCAGCTGTTGGATGGCGTCGCCATCAACGATGTGGTGATTCAGCGCAGCGCCAACCCGCGCATGGTCACCTTTTCGATGACCATCCGCGATCAGTTTGTCTTTCGCATGCGTGCCGACGGGCTGGTGCTGGCGACCCCCGCCGGCTCCACCGCCTACGCCCTCTCCGCCGGCGGCGCCATCGTCCACCCCGAGGTGGAGGCGATCAGCGTGGTGCCGATTTGCCCCCACACCCTCTCCAACCGCCCCATCGTGGTGCCGGCCGACGACTCAATTACAGTGACGGTCAACGACTGCCCGGCGGCGCTGTCGGTGGATGGCAAACAGCTACTGGAACTGCGCGATGAGGATCGCATCGTGTTGCGGCGCGGCGCCTCGTTCACCCTGCTGCACCAGCCGCAGCGCCACTACTATGAGGTGCTGCGCAACAAGCTGCACTGGGCGGGTCAGGCCGAGCGCGATTCATGATCACCGCGCTGCACATCCGGCAGTTTGCGCTGATCGACGCGCTCGATCTCCACTGCGAAGCGGGCATGACCGCCTTTACCGGCGAGACCGGCGCCGGCAAGTCGATCGTGGTCGATGCGCTGGGGGCGCTGTTCGGCGCCCGCGCCCGTGCCGACTGGGTGCGCCACGGGGCGGAGAAGGCGGAGATCAGCGCGGTGGTGGAGCTGCCGCGGGCAAACAGGGCGTGGGCGTGGCTGCGCGACGCGGAGCTGGATGGGGAGGATGATGCGCTGCTGTTGCGGCGGGTGATCAACGCCGATGGCCGCTCGCGGGCGTGGATCAACGGCACGCCCGTGGCGCTCAAGCAGTTGCAGGCGTTGGGCAACATGCTGTTTGACCTCCACGGCCAGCATGAACACCAGACCCTGTTGCAGCCCGATTTTCAGCGCCAACTGGTCGATTGCGGGGTCGATGCGGCGCTGCTTGCCGCCGGCGAAGAGGCGTGGCAGCGGTTGCAGCAGGCGCGCGATGCGCTGGCGGAACTGGAGGGGCGGCAGCAGCAGGTGGAGATGCAGGCGGGGTGGATGCGCGAGCAGTTGCAGCGGCTGGAGCAGCTCGACCCGGAGCCGGATGGCGTGGAGCGGCTGTCGCAGCAGGTTGCGGCGCTGCGCAACGCCAGCGCCATCCGGCAGCGGGCGGCGTCGGCGATCGCATTGTTGGACGGGGAGGAGGATCACCACGCCCGCGGCACCATCGCGGCGGCGCTGCACCAGCTTGCCGGTGGCGCGGCGCTGCACCCGGCGCTGGGCGAGGCCGAGGAGATTCTCGCCCAGATCGAGCCGTTGCTGGATGAGGCGGTGCGGCTGCTGCGGCCGGCGCTGGAGGTGCAGGCGGACGAGGCGGAGCTGGATCGATTGGAGGGGCGGATCGCGCAGTTGCAGGAGGCGATGCGCCGCCACCACTGCGATGAGGCGGGGTTATGCCGGCTGATGGAGCAGTGGCGGAATGATTTGGCGGCGCAGGAGACGGCGGAGTGGGATCGGCGCAAGCTGACGCAGGAGCTGGAAGAGGCGGAGCAGGCGTGGCATGCGCAGGCGCAGGCGCTGCATGATGCGCGTTGTCGGCAGGCGAAGGCGCTGGTGGCGGCGCTGCGGCCGCTGCTCGACCGGTTGGGGCTGGCCACCATGCAGGTGACCATCGATGTTGCCTACCAGCCGGAGGCGGCCAACCGTTTCGGCTGTGATCGGGTGCGGTTTCTGGCGGCGAGCAACCCGGGCGAGCCTTTTCGGCCGCTGGCCGATATCGCCTCCGGTGGCGAGCTGTCGCGCATGGTGCTGGCGCTCAAGGGGTGCGGCGCGCTGCGTGGCGCGCCGGCGATCGCGGTGTTTGACGAGGTCGATGTCGGTATCGGCGGCGAAACGGCGTGGTGTGTGGGCGAATTGCTGGCGGCGATGGGGCGCGAGCGGCAACTCTTTGTGATCTCCCACCTACCGCAGGTGGCGGCCTCTGCCGATCATCAGGTTGCGATCACCAAACAGCAGCAGGGGGGGCGCACGGTAACCAGGGTTGCCGCGCTCGACCGCGCGGGGCGCGAACGCGAAATCGCCCGCATGCTGGGCGATAGCCGCGATGCCACTACGCGCGATCAGGCGCGGAAAATGCTAGATCGAACGCACGCCTAC
>WFMN01000231.1 GCA_015489095.1 Mariprofundaceae bacterium
CTCCTACATGTAGGAGGGGAATCCTTTCCCCGACCCCATCCATGGCCGCGACGATGACTTCTTGCGAGGTCGTCAGCACATGGGCAGATCGCGAAAAGTCCATCCGTGGCAATTCGCGGTTGGAAACCGCTCCTACGGCCTGTAGGAGGGGACTCCTTTCCCCGAACCGATCCGTGGCCGCGATGATGACTTTTTGCGATGTCATCGGTTACCAATGACCTAGTCCGGCACATGGGCGATGTTGGAGATGTTAGTCCATGAATAACGATAAGACAACCGTCGTTTATCAAACCGATGATGGTGCCATTGCGCTCCAAGGCGACCTGCAAAATGAAACGATGTGGGCAAGCCAGAGAGAGATGGCACAACTGTTTAAGGTTACGCCTCAAAATATAACAACACATATCAGGCAGGTGTTTAAGGATGGTGAGTTGGAGGAGGCGTCAACTTGTAAAGAATCCTTACAAGTTCGACAGGAAGGGAAAAGGCAAGTAAAGCGTAAGCTGAAAGTATATAATCTGGATGTCATGATAGCCGTTGGTTATCGTGTCAACTCAGTTGTTGGCACAAGTTTCCGCAAGTGGGCAACCAAAACCCTCAAACAACACATCACCCAAGGCTACACCATCAATCCCCGCCGCATTGCCCGGAACTACGACACCTTTCTCCATGCCGTCGAAGAGGTCAAAGCACTGGCGCAGGATAACCGGCAGTTGCAGACCGATGATGTGCTGGCACTGGTCACAGCTTTTGCCCATACATGGTTCTCACTGGAATCCTACGATGAAGATAAGCTGCCCACCCAAGGCAGCAACCGCAGCTCCATTCAGCTTGAAGCGGGCGAGCTATACAAGGCGGTTGCGGTGCTGAAGCAGGATTTAATCGCCAAAGGGCAAGCCACGCCGCTGTTTGCACAGGAAAAGCGCGAGGGAGGCCTGCAAGGCATTGTCGGCAACATCTATCAGTCCGCCTTTGGCGAAGATGTTTACCCCACGCTGGAAGAAAAAGCCGCCAACCTGCTCTATTTCATCATCAAGAATCATCCGTTCAATGATGGCAACAAGCGCACCGCCGCCTTTGCCTTTATCTGGTTTCTGCAAAAGGCAGGCATCGATTTCAAGGGCAGGCTTACGCCCGAAGCGCTGACCTCCATCACCCTGCTGATTGCCGAGAGCAACCCAGCCAGCAAGGAGCGCATGATTGGCTTGGTGATTCTGTTGCTCACGGGGAGAGGGAATGATGCGTAATGCACCGGAAGGGTGATCCCATCGACGCCCTATTGCAGGCGCTGGGTGCGCCCGGGGCGGATCGGGATTACCGGCCGGGGCACGCGCGGATGGCGGCGATGTTGGCGCATTGCGACCTGCGGGAGCCTGCGCTGCGCATCCGGGTGGCGGGCACCAATGGCAAGGGATCGACCGCCACCATGGTTGCCGCCGGGCTACAGGCGGCGGGGCTGAAGGTTGGGCTTTACACCTCTCCCCACCTGCACCGTTTTCATGAGCGCATTCGCATCGATGGCGCGCCGGTGGATGACCGGCTGCTGCGCGCGGAACTGGCGCGGCTGCTGCCGATCGCCCAGCGCGAAGGGGGGAGCTATTTCGAGCTGGCCACGGTGGTGGCGTTGGCGCTGTTTGGCCGCGCGCGGGTCGATGCGGAGGTGCTGGAGGCGGGGGTGGGGGCGCGCCTAGACGCCACCACCGCCGTCGCCGCCGATATGGCGTTGATCACCCCGATTGCGCTGGATCATCAGGCGTGGCTGGGCGAGACACTGGCCGAGATCGCCGCCGAGAAGGCTGCGGCGGGGGTGGGCTGCCGCTGGGTGCTGTCGGCGCGGCAGGCGCCGGAGGTGGCGCGGGTGTTGGCGGCGGCTGTGCCGTCGCTGGAGATGGTTGCCCCCGATCCTTCGCTGGCGTGCGCCATGATCGGCGCCCATCAGCAGCAGAACGGGGCGCTGGCGCTGGCGGCGCTCACGCGCTTACAGCAGGATGGGGCGATGGTGCTGGATGATGTTGCGATGCAGGCGGCGGTCACCTCGGTGACGATGGCGGGCAGGTTGCAGCGCTACGCGGTAGGACAAGGCGTGGTCTGGCTCGATGTGGCGCACAATGGTCATGCGGTGGCGGCGGTTGCCGACGCACTGCCCGCGCCGGTGGACGCGGTGTTGATCTACACCCGTGAGGATCGGGTGTTGACCGATCAGAAGCCGATTTTGCGTGGTATGGGTGGCGTGCTGGTGGGCGATTCGGCAGGGTGGGACAGGGTCTATCCCACGGTGGAAGAGGCGTTGCAAGGTCTGTTGCAGGCGCAACCGGCGGCAACCCTGCTGGTGTTGGGCTCGTTTATCACCGTGGCGGCCGCGCAGCGCTGGATAGCAGAGAGGGGCGGGAGGGTAATCGCATGAGTGCGGAGCTGTTGATCAATGTAACCCCGTTTGAAACCCGGGTGGCGCGGGTCGAAAACGGGCGGGCGGAAGAGCTCTACATCGAGCGCGAGTGCGAGCGCGGCATTAAGGGCAATATCTACAAGGGCAAGGTGCAGCGGGTGATCCCCGGGATTCAGGCGGCGTTTGTCGATATCGGCATGCCCAAGGCCGGGTTTCTCTATGTGGCCGATGTCGCCACCGCCCGCGATGCCGACCGCGTGGTGGAGGAGGCGACCGCGGATGAGGAGTCTGAAGGGGCGCGCGAAGAGGCGCCGCGGCCGCGGCGGCGGGTCGATATCACCGAGCTGCTGGAGGAGCGTCAGCAGCTCTTGGTACAGGTGAGCAAGGAGCCGATCGCATCCAAGGGGCCGCGGTTGACCTCGCTGATTTCGCTCGCGGGGCGTTATCTGGTCTATCTGCCGCTGCTCGACCATGTCGGCATCGCGCACCGGCTGGATGATCCGGCGGAGCGGCAGCGGCTGCTGGAGGTGGCGCACCGCATCAAGCCTGAGGGGGGCGGCTTGATCGTGCGCACGGTGGCGGACGGCCACAGCGAGGAGGACTTAGTGCGGGATCTCGCCTTTCTGCAGCGGTTGTGGGCCGATATCGCCAACAATATGCGGCTGGCGCCGCCGGGAACGATGCTCTACAGCGATCTGAACCTCTACCTGCGCGTCATGCGCGATTTTGTCGATGACGAGGTGCAGAAGATCCATATCGACTCCCGCGACGCCTACGACCGGATGAAGCAGTTTGCCACCCGTTTCATGCCGGAGGTGGTGGAGCGCATCTTTTACTACCCCGGCGATCGCCCGCTGTTTGACCTCTACGGGGTGGAGCAGACGCTGGCGCAGGCGTTGCAGCGCAAGGTGCCGCTCAAATCGGGCGGCTATCTGGTGATCGAGCAGACCGAGGCGCTGATCGTGGTTGATGTCAACTCCGGCTCATTCATCAAATCGCGCAACTTGGAGGAGACCAGCTTCAAAACCAATCTGGAGGCGGTCTATGAGCTGGTGCATCAGCTCCGGTTCCGCAACCTCGGCGGCATTGTGGTGATCGACTTCATCGATATGCAGGATGAGGAGAACCGCGAGCGGCTGATCGAGGTGCTCAAGGAGGCGCTGCGCCGGGACAAGGCGAAGAGCAAGGTGGTGCAGTACTCCTCGCTGGGGCTGGTGGAGATGACCCGCAAGCGCACCCGTGATTCGCTGGAGCGGCTGCTGATGGAGGAGTGTCGCCACTGCGGTGGCGTGGGCAAGGCGAAGAGCGCGCGCACCATCTGCTATCAGCTGTTTCGCGAGATTGTCGCCGAGGCGCGCGCCTACCCGGCGGAGAAGCTGATGGTGATCGCCCACCCATCGATCATCGAGCTGCTGCTGGGCGAAGAGGATGACCAAGTGCGCAGGTTGGAAGGGTTTTTGGGCAAAACCATCGAACTCAAAAGCGACGAGGGTCTGGCGCCGGAAGATTACGAAGTCGCCCTGCTGTAGGAGCGATCTTAAGACCGCGAAAGGTTAGGGGTTTGATGCTGATTTATGTTCATGTTCCTTTTTGTGCGCACAAATGCCCCTATTGCGATTTCAATTCGCATGTGCGCCGTGCGCCGGATTGGAGGCGGTACACCGCGGCGCTGATTGCCGAACTGGAGTGGCGGCTTGCGCAGCCACAGTGGCATGGGCGACAGGCGACTACCCTCTATTTCGGCGGCGGCACCCCCTCGCTGGCTCCGGTGGCGCTGGTGGCGGAGGTGATGGCGACGCTTATGCGCCACCGGGTGTTGGCGGACGACGCGGAGGTGTCGCTGGAGGCCAATCCCGGTAGCCTCGACGGTGATAAGCTGGATGGCTGGCGCGCCGCCGGGGTCAATCGGCTGTCGATCGGGGTGCAGAGCGTGGATGCGGCGCAGTTGCGCTGGTTGGAGCGCATCCACTCGGCGGAAGAAGGGGTGGCGGCGGTGGCTTTGGCGCATGCGCGCGGCTGGGAGAATGTCGGCGTCGATCTCATCTACGGGCTGCCCAATCAGAGCCTGGCGCAGTGGCAGCGGCAGCTGACGGCGGTGATGGCGCTGCAGCCCGCCCACTTCTCCTGCTATCAGTTGACGGTGGAGGAGGGCACTCCGCTGGCGCGCCGCCACGCGGCGGCGCCTTACCCGCTGCCACACCAAGAGCAGGCGGCGGAGATGCTGCTGTGGACGCGATCCGCGTTGGCCGAGGCGGGCTGGCCGGCCTACGAGGTCTCCAACTATGCCCGTGCGGGGATGGCTTGCCGCCACAACGACGGCTACTGGCGCTACGCGGACTATCTGGCGATCGGTGCCGGAGCGTGCGGCAAGTATGACTGCCCAGATGGAGGCGTGGTGCGCTACAGCAACCTCCGTCATCCCGAGAGCTACATGGCGCGGGTGGAGCAGGGGGGGGATCCGGCGGCGGAGCGCGAGCGGCGCAATAGGTGTGAAGCGGCGGCGGAGGCGGTGTGGCTCGGCCTGCGGCGCAGTGACGGCATTGCCAACGCGCCGTTTGCGTCGCGCTTCGGCGCGGCACCGCTGGCGCGCTTTGCGCGTGCGCTGCAACCGTGGCTGCGGCGCGGTGTGGTTACGGCAGACGCGGAGACAGTGCGTTTGACGGAACAGGGGTTGCTGTTGGCGGATGCGGTTGCGGCGGATGTGTTGACGGATGTGGCTTAAGGCCCGGGAGTGTTACGGTGGGGGGGGAGTGACACTCAACCGGGCCTTTGCCCCGGATGGAAGTAAAGAGGCGCACCATCCGGGTAAGCCGGGGCGAATGATGCGGGCCGCGATGGGGGGCACTGTGATCTGTGTCACACTTGTCCGGATGATGTTGCGCGAAGTCATTATCGAGCACATCGCAAAAAGTCCGTCCGCGGTAATTCGTTATGTAGGAGGGGAATCCTTTCCCCGAACCCGTCCGTGGCGATTCGCGGTCGGAGACCGCTCCTACAGGAATCCTTTCCCCGAAACCGTCCGTGGCCGCGATGATGACTTTCTGCGAAGTCATCCTAGCCTGCGTCGGGAATGGGATTGCGCGCGTGAAGGGGTTTCGTTATTAAATGATTGATTTTATTAACCAAGGCGGGGTGGTGATGTATCTGCTGATTATCGCCTCGATCGTGGAGATCGCCATCATTCTGGAACGGAGCTGGAGTCTGCGGGCATCGCTGATCCTGCCGGATACGGTGATCACGGCGATGGAGGAGGCGATCAAGCGCGGCGATAGCGAGCAGGCGATGCAGCTCTGCGGCGAGCACAACACCACCATGACGCGCATTTTGTGGTTGGCGTTGCAGAACCGGGGGATCAAGCGGGCGGCGCTGAAGGAGCTGCTGGAGGAGAGCGGGCGTCAGGAGGTGTTTTATCTTGAGCGCTACCTCGGGGTGCTGGGGATCATCGCCTCGATGGCGCCGCTGCTCGGGCTGCTGGGAACGGTGATCGGCATGATCGAGGTGTTTCAGGTGATTTCGGTGCATGGCGTGGGCAAGGCCGATGTGTTGGCGGGAGGGATCTCCAAGGCGTTGAACACCACCGCCGCGGGGCTGGTGGTGGCGATTCCGGCGTTGATTGCCTACCGCATGTTCGAGTCGCGGGTGAACGGTTTTGTGGTGGAGATCGAGCGCCACGCGGTGCGTTTTGTCGATCTGCTCAAGGGGGATCAGCATTGAATCTACGCCCGCGTCGGCACAAGCTCGATCTGGTGGTGGATATCACCCCGCTGATCGATGTGGTGTTTCTGATGCTGATTTTTTTCATGGTTTCCACCAGCTTCAATGTGGCGACCGCGCTCAAGCTCGACCTGCCGTCGAGCCACGCCAAGCCAGATGCCAAGGCGAAGCAGCATCCGTTGGTGGTGGCGATCAAGGCGGATGGCTCCCTCTTTGTCGATGGCAAGGCGGTTGCCGATCACGATCTGCACGGTCGCCTGCTGGCCGCCAGCAAGGGCGACGCAACGCGGCGGGTGGTGGTGCGCGCCGACAGCGAGGCGCGGCATAAGCGGGTGGTGCTGGTGCTCGACGCGTTGCAGCAGATCGGGCTCAACCGGATCGGGATCGCCACCATCCCCGAAGGGGCGGCTCCCTGATGCGGATTGTGCAGAAGTATGGCGGCACCTCGGTCGGTTCCATCGAACGCATTCGGCATATCGCCGGATTGGTGGCCGCGGCGCGCGCCGACGGCGCGCATCAACTGGTGGTGGTGGTGTCGGCGATGGGGGGCGAAACCAACCGCCTGCTCAATCTGGCGCGCGAGTTGACGCCGACCCCCGCCAGCCGCGAAATGGACGCGCTGGTGGCGACCGGCGAGCAGGTGAGTGCCGCGCTGCTGGCGATCGAGCTTAACCGCCTCGGTATTCCCGCCTACTCCTTCACCGGCAGCCAAGCCGGCTTTTTTACCGATGGCCCCCACTCCCGCGCCCGCATCCGCCGCATCGAGAGCAGCCATCTCCAGCGCCGCCTTGATCGCGGCGAGGTGCCGGTGGTGACCGGGTTTCAGGGGGTGGATGACGACGGCAACATCACCACGCTCGGCCGTGGCGGCTCCGACACCTCGGCGGTGGCGCTGGCGGTGGCGTTGCAGGCGGATCGCTGCGATATCTACACCGATGTGGATGGGATTTTCACTACCGATCCGCGGGTGGTGCCGGAGGCGCGCAAGCTTACCCATATCTGCTATGAGGAGATGCTGGAGCTGGCCTCCCTAGGCGCCAAGGTGCTGCAGACGCGCAGCGTTGAGCTGGCGATGCGCTACCGGATGCCGGTCTGCCTGCGTTCAAGTTTTACGGATGGTGCCGGCACGCTGGTCACCGAAGAGGAGAGTGCCATGGAACGGGCTGCGGTAACGGGGATCGCATTTCATCGCGACGAGGCGAAAATCACGGTGCGGGGTATTCCCGACCACCCTGGCATCGCCAGCAATGTGTTAGGGCCGATCGCGGAGGCGGAGATCAATGTCGATGTGATCGTGCAGAATGTGAGCGAGCAGGGGTTTACCGACATGACCTTTACCGTGTCGCATGAGGATTACACCACCACGATGGCGCTGATGCGGGAGCTTCAGCCATCGCTTGGCGCGCGTGAGGTGCTGGGCGATACCGGAATCGGCAAGGTGTCGCTGGTCGGCGTGGGGATGCGGTCGCACGCCGGTGTCGCCCGCAAGATGTTCGAGACGCTGGCGAATAATGATGTGAACATTCAGATGATTACCACCAGCGAGATCAAGATTACGGTGGTGGTGGAAGAGGCGGTGATCGACCGCGCGGTGCAGGCGCTCCATGCCGCCTTTCATCTGGAGCAGGAGGGGTAGGCGATGCTGATATTGACCCGTAAGCTGGGCGAGGCGATCACGATCGGGGATCAGGTGCAGATCAAGGTGCTGTCGATCAAGGGGGGGCAGGTGCGGCTCGGGGTGGAGGCGCCCGATAGCGTGCGCATCACCCGTGAGGAGGTCTATCTGCAGAAGGCTGGTGAAGCACCGGACAACGAGGAGAGAGGCGACCCGGGTGGTCGCGGCACGACCGCCTAGCGCTTCTGTGCCGGATTGACCCTGCTGCGTACAAACGGCGTGGTGGTGCGCAGGGCGGGGATCGCCTTGCCGCGAATCTCCACCGCGAGCGCGCCCGCGTTGGCGTGTTCCGGCCGCACATAGGCCAGCGCCACCCCCCGTTCCGCCAGCGGAGAGTAGAGCCCCGAGGTGACACTGCCGCTTCGCTGACCATCGACCAGCACCGGGTAGTGTTCGCGCGGGATGCCGCGCCCGGTGAGCTTGAGCGCGATTAGCGCCTGCCGCCGCCCCTCGCTCTTGCGTGCCGCCACCGCCTCCCGCCCGATGAAATCTCCCTTTTCCATGCAGGTGATCCACATCAGTTTGGCCTCAACAGGGGTGACCTGCTCGCTGATCTCATGGCCGTAGAGGGCGTAGCCCATCTCGGTGCGCAACATGTCGCGCGCCGCGAGACCGACCGGGGTGGCGCCGCCCTTTAGCAAGGCGTCCCACACCTGTTCGGCGTGGCTGTTGGGGAGGTAGAGCTCAAAGCCATCCTCCCCGGTGTAGCCGGTGCGGCTGATGATGGCGGACTCGCCCATCAGGCCGCACTCGGCGAAGCGGTAGTAGCCGATGGTGGTTAAGCGGGTCTCCACCAGTGGTTGCAACAGGGCTTGCGCCGCATCCCCCTGTAGCGCCAGCAGGGTGGTGGCGTCGGATTCGTCGCGCACCTCGACGGCGAAGTCGGCGGCCTCGGCCTGCAGATGGGCGACATCCCGGTCGCGATTGGCGGCGTTGACGCAGAGGTAGTAGTGGTCGGCGGCGATGCGGTAGGTGGTGATGTCGTCGATAAATCCGCCGCTCTCGTTCAGCAGCGCCGAGTATTGCACCTGGCCATCGACCAGCTTGCCGACATCGTTGGTGGTGACCCGTTGCAGAAAGGGGAGGGCATCCGCCCCCCGCACACGAACCTGCCCCATGTGGGCGATATCAAACAGCCCGGCATGGCCGTCACCGCGGGTGGCGTGGTACTCCTTGAGCGCACCGGTCGGGTATTGCACCGGCATGGCGTAGCCGGCAAAGGGAACGATCTTCGCGCCCGCCGCGACATGGCGCTGGTAGAGGGTGGTCTGCTTCAGGGATGGGGTCAATCGGTTTCTCCTATGCGGTTGCGAAATGCGGTGATGGTGTTGGCCAGCAGCATGGTGATGGTCATCGGCCCGACCCCGCCCGGCACCGGGGTGATCCAGCCCGCCCGCTTGCTGGCGGTGGCAAACTCGACATCGCCGGCCAACGAGCCGTCAGGCAGGCGGTTGATGCCGACATCGATCACGATCGCCCCCGGCTTGATCCACTCCCCCTTGACCAGCCCCGGCTTGCCCGCGGCCGCCACCACCAAGTCGGCACGCGCCACATGGGCGGCCAGATCCTCGGTGAAGCGGTGGGTGATGGTGACGGTGGCGCCGGCGAGCAGCAGCTCCATCGCCATCGGGCGTCCGACGATGTTGGAGGCGCCGACAATGACCGCCTCCTTGCCGTGCAGGTCAACCCCGGTCTGCGCGATCAGCTTCATGCAGCCGTAGGGGGTGCAGGGGCGCAGCGCCGGAATGCGCGAGGTGAGCCGGCCGACATTGTAGGGGTGAAACCCGTCCACATCCTTGCCGGGGTCGATGGCCTCGATGATCGCCTCTGCATCGATCTGCTCCGGCACCGGCAGTTGCACCAAGATGCCATCCACCTTGGGGTCTTGATTCAACTCGCCGATCAGGCCGAGCAGGTGTTGCTGGCTGGTGTCGGACGGCAGCGGATGGGAGATGGAGTGGATGCCGAGGTCGCGGCAGCCGTTGGCCTTGTTGCGGACATAGATCTGCGAGGCGGGGTCGTCGCCGACCAGAATCACCGCCAGCCCCGGGGCGCGGCCGTGGCGCCGGCTCAGCGCGGCCACTTCGTCCCGCATCGCGGCCCGCATGCGGGTGGAGAGCGCCTTGCCGTCAAGAAGGTTCTGTTTCATGGCGGCGGATTATGGCGGCGGCGACCTGACGGCGCCAGTAGCGCCGTGTCGGAAAGCTGGGTTAGCAGGGTAACAAAAAGGGTGGTGAGTGGGCTGGAACCAGCCGAATCGCTTTGCGCTCAACCGGTTAGCCTCTGTGGATTTTTTGTGGATAAGGTGTTGGTGGTAAAAACACAATCTATTGTGGTTTGATTTATGTTGACACACTATATCTTGTGTTCAGTCTGCGGCACCATACGATGAGCAGATCGCAAAAAGTCCGTCCGTGGCCATTCGCGGTCGGAGACCGCTCCTACAGGGTGTGGTCTTCTCTGTAGGAGGGGAATCCCTTCCCCGAACGGGGGCGCGCGGGCCATTCGCGGTCGGAGACCGCTCCTACAGGTGTGATGACCTCTGTAGGAGGGGAATCCCTTCCCCGAACGGAGGCGCGCGAGCCATTCGCGGTCGGAGACCGCTCCTACAGGGTGTGGTCTCCTCTGTAGGAGGGGAATCCCTTCCCCGAACGGGCGCGCGCGGGCCATTCGCGGTCGGAGACCGCTCCTACAGGTGTGATGCCCTCTGTAGGAGGGGAATCCCTTCCCCGAACGGAGGCGCGCGGGTCATTCGCGGTCGGAGACCGCTCCTACAGGGTGTGGTCTCCTCTGTAGGAGGGGAATCCCTTCCCCGAACGGGGGTGCGCGGGTCATTCGCGGTCGGAGACCGCTCCTACAGGGTGTGATGACCTCTGTAGGAGGGGAATCCTTTCCCCGAACCCGCCCATGGTCGCGATGATGACTTTTTGCGATCTGCTCATACGATGAGCGGTAACCTAATTAGGAGGAGCAATGCACACGGTTCAATTACAGCGAAAGGCGGATGCCGGCGACGAGATCGAGGTGGAGCTGCAACCCGCCAGCGAAGATATCTGGGACAAGAAGTACCGCCTCAAGGACAACAGCGGCACGCCGGTGGATCAGACCATCCACGATACCTACCGCCGGGTGGCCAAGGCGCTGGCCGCGGTGGAGCAGGAGGAGAAGCGGGAGTTCTGGTACAACCGCTTCACTTGGGCGCTGGCCAACGGGGCGATCCCGGCGGGGCGCATCGTCTCCAACGCCGGGGCGGAGGAGCACAAGCCGGCCACCTCCACCATCAACTGCACCGTCTCCGGCACCATCCCCGATTCGATGGATGGCATCCTCACCATGGTGAAGGAGGCGGGGCTGACGCTGAAGGCGGGCTGCGGCATCGGCTATGAGTTTTCCACCCTTAGGCCGAAGGGCGCGTATGTTTCCGGTGCCGGTGCCTACACATCGGGGCCGCTCTCCTTTATGGATATCTACGACAAGATGTGCTTCACCGTCTCCTCGGCCGGTGGCCGGCGCGGCGCGCAGATGGGTACCTTCGACATCTCCCACCCCGATGTGATCGACTTCATCCGCGCCAAGCGCGAAGATGGCCGTCTGCGTCAATTCAACCTCTCCTGCCTGATCAGCAAGGATTTCATGGAGGCGGTCAAGGCCGACGATGATTGGCACCTCATCTTCCCCGCCAGCCCCGCCGAGCTGGAAGATCCCGATGTGAAGCTGGTCTTCCGTCATGTCACCAACCCGCCCGAGAGCGCCACCCGCGACGATCAGGGCAGGGTGGCGTGCCGGATCTACCGCACCATCAAGGCGCGCCGGCTGTGGGATGTGATCATGGCCTCGACCTACGACTACGCCGAGCCGGGCTTCATCCTGATCGACAAGGTCAACGAGATGAACAACAACTGGTGGTGCGAGCAGATCCGCGCCACCAATCCTTGTGTGACCGCCGACACCTGGGTGCAGACCGGCGACGGTCCGCGTCGGGTTGCCGATCTGATCGGGCGCGGCTTCGATGCGGTGGTGGACGGCGTGGCGCACCGAACCGGTGACGCCGGCTTCTTCCGCACCGCTCACAAGGATGTGGTGCGCTTGACCACCCGCGAGGGGTACGCGCTTCGGCTGACCTCCGATCACCGCTTGCGGCGGGTAACGCGGATGACCCGCTGGTCGCTGGAGAGCGAGTGGGTGGAGAGCGCAAAGCTGCAACCGGGCGACAAGGTGCTGCTCAACCACCACCGTGATCTGGCGTGGGACGGCCGCCACGGTCGGGACGAGGGTTACCTGCTGGGCGCGCTGCTCGGCGACGGGGTGCTCAAGGAGGAGGGCGCCATTCTGTCGGCGTGGCCGAGGCGGCAAGCGGCCAACGGCGCCACTACGCCCGACGGTGTGTGGGGGCTGATGGACGAAGCGGAGGCCGCGGCGCGCAGGTTGCCCCACCGCGCCGATTTCCGTGGTTGGCACGAGGTTGCCGGTCGAGGCGAGTTCCGGCTCAAATCCGCCGCCTTGCGCGATCTGGCGCTGAAGCTGGGCATGCAGCCGGGAAACAAGGCGATTACACCGGCGATGGAGGCGGAATCCTCGGCCTTTTACGAGGGGATGCTGCGTGGCCTGTTCGATGCCGACGGTTCGGTACAGGGGACGCAGGCCAAAGGGGTGTCGGTGCGGCTGGCGCAGAGCGACCTCGCGCTGTTGCAGGCCGTGCAACGCATGCTGCTCCGCCTCGGCATCGTCTCCACCATCTACCAAGAGCGGCGTCCGACCGGCGTGTCGCTGCTGCCCGACGGCAAGGGGGGGAGGCGCGCGTATGCGACCAAGGCGCAGCATGAGCTGGTGATCTCTGGGGCGGGCTTGGAGCGCTTCCATGCGCGCATCGGCTTCGCCGACCGCGACAAGCAGGCGCGACTGGAGCTGCGGCTCGGACGCTATCGGCGCCGGCCTAACCGCGAGCGCTTTGTCGCCACCGTGGCGGGGATCACCCCCGATGGCGCGGAGGATGTTTACGATGTGCAGGTGCCCGGCATCCACACCTTCGATGGAAACGGGCTGCATGCCCACAACTGCGGCGAACAGCCGCTGCCCCCCTACGGCGCCTGCCTGCTCGGCTCGATCAATCTGACCAAGTTCGTACGCGATCCATTCACCGATGGCGCCGCCTTCGACTGGGAGCAGTTCCGCGAGGTGGTGGCGGTCTTCACCCGCATGCTGGACAATGTGGTGGAGATCAACGGCTTGCCGCTGGAGAAGCAGCGTCAGGAGATCCTGAGCAAGCGGCGTCACGGCATGGGGTTTCTCGGTCTGGGCAGCGCGCTCACCATGCTGCGTATCCGCTACGGCTCCGAGGAGGCGCAGGCGATGACCGAGCGCATCGCCTACGAGATGGCGCGCACCGGCTATCGGGTCGGGCTGGAGCTGGCCGATGAGAAGGGTGCGGCGCCGATCATGGATCAGGAGGTGACGGTGACCGCCGCCATGCTGCAGATGCGCCCGGAGATGAAGGCGGACGGCATCGCCGAGGGGGATACCCTTCCCGGGCGGGTGTTGTGGGCCAGATACTCGCGCTACTTGCAGCAGTTGGCGCGCTCCGGCAACAGTGAGGACGCCGAGCTGGTGGCGCAACTGGCGGAAAAGGGGTGCCGCTTCACCCACCACTCGTCGATCGCGCCGACCGGCACCATCAGCCTGAGCCTGGCCAACAACGCCTCCAACGGCATCGAGCCCAGCTTCGCCCACCACTATGCGCGCAATGTGATCCGCGAGGGGAAGAAGACGAAGGAGAAGGTGGATGTCTTCTCCTATGAGCTGCTCTCCTACCGGACGCTGATCGACGAAAACGCAACCCAGGAGTCGGGGTTGCCGGACTATTTCGTCAGTGCCGATTCGGTCACTCCGAAGCAGCATGTTGATATGCAGGCCGCGGCGCAGAAATGGATCGACTCCTCGATCTCCAAAACCGCCAATGTGCCGACCGATTTCCCCTATGAGGATTTCAAGGAGATCTACCAGTATGCCTACGACAAGGGGTTGAAGGGGTGCACCACCTTCCGCTTCAATCCCGAGGCGTTTCAGGGGGTGCTGGTCAAGGAGGAAGACCTTGCCAACACCACCTACCGCTTCACCTTGGAGGATGGCACCAAGGTGGAGCTGAAAGGCAACGACGCGGTGGAATACGACGGCGAAACCCATACCGCCGCCAATCTGTTTGACGCATTGAAGGAGGGCTACTATGGCAAATTCTGAACCCGTGAAAATCGGCGGCAAAATCACCGGCTACGAGGTGGTGACGGAGGCGGAGGAGCAGAACAATGTCGCCTCCATCGCCCCGCTGTTGGAGCGCGACGATGTGCTGGAGGGCTCCACCTACAAGATCAAAACGCCGATGAGCGAGCATGCGATGTACATCACCATCAACGACATCGTGATCACCGACCCCGACGGCAGCACCCACCGCAGGCCGTTCGAAATCTTCATCAACTCCAAGAACATGGAACACTTTATGTGGATTGTGGCGCTGACCCGCGTCACCTCGGCGATTTTCCGCAAGGGGGGGGATGTCACCTTTCTGGTGGAGGAGCTGAAAGCGGTGTTCGATCCGCGGGGCGGCTACTACAAGCGAGGCGGCAAATACATGCCCTCGCTGGTGGCGGAGATCGGCGAGGTGATCCAGCAGCATCTGATCGGCATCGGCATGATGGAGGGTGCGCTGAACTCGCCGGAGTTGCAGGCCAAGAAGCGGAAGATCAAGGAGCGGATGGGGGACGACGCGATGAAAAACGCCACCCAGTGCCCGAAGTGCTCGGCGATGAGTCTGATTCGCATGGACGGCTGCGACACCTGCCTAGAGTGCGGCCACAGCAAGTGCGGCTAGCCCTCCATCCAGCCACACCCCGATTCGCGGACAGAAATCCGCCCCTGTAGGAGCGGATTCCATCCGCGAACCGTGGCGGCGCCATTCCCCATACCCACGCACCGTGGTTGATTCGCGGTCGGAGACCGCTCCTACAAGGGTCAAGCCGGTTGTGCAGCTCTTTACATGTGGTGCATTGTGGGGGCGGCTTGGCTAGGTTTCACGGCGCGGTTTTCCGCTAGCTTGGGCGAACCGTCATCCCCCTCTCAGGAGCATCCATGACCGATCTTGCCAACGATCTTTTCCTGCGCGCTTGTCTGCGCCAGCCCACCGAACGCACACCGGTATGGATGATGCGACAGGCGGGGCGCTATCTGCCTGAATATCGTGCCACGCGTGCCAAGGCGGGCGATTTTCTCACCCTGTGCAAAACCCCAGAGCTCGCCTGCGAGGTGACGCTGCAGCCGGTGGAGTTGGTGGGGGTGGATGCCGCCATCCTGTTTTCCGATATCCTCGTGGTGCCCGAGGCGATGGGGATGGAGCTGCTCTTTACCGCCGGCGAGGGGCCGAAGTTTCCGCAGCCGATCCGCACCGCCGCCGATGTGGCGCGCTTGCCGGTTCCCGATCCGATGGTGGAGCTGAAGTATGTGATGGATGCCATCGCACTGATTCGTCGATCGCTTGCCGGCCGGGTGCCGCTGATCGGCTTTTCCGGCAGCCCGTGGACGCTGGCGACCTACGCCGTGGAGGGGGGCGGCAGCAAGAACTTCTCCGTGATCAAGAAGATGCTGTTCAACGATCCGCAAACCCTCCATCAACTGCTGGATAAGCTGGCCGATAGCGTAGCCGTCTACCTCAACGCCCAGATCGCAAGCGGGGTGCAGGCGGTGCAGATTTTCGACACCTGGGGCGGGGTGCTGACCACCAGCGATTATCGGGAGTTTTCGCTCCATTATATGCAGAAGATTCTCGACCAGCTCACCCGCGACCACGATGGGCGCAGGGTGCCGGTGATCCTCTACACCAAGGGGGGCATGGGGTGGTTGGAGCAGATCGCCGCCACCGGTTGCGATGTCGTCGGCCTCGATTGGACCATCGATATCGACCGAGCCAAGGCGCGCATCGGCGATCAGGTCGCCCTGCAGGGGAACATGGATCCCTGCATGCTCTACGCCAATCCCGACCGGATCCGCAGTGAGGTGCGTGACATCCTCGCCCGATTCGGCGAGGGCTGCGGCCATATCTTCAACCTCGGCCACGGCATCACCCCCGATGTGCCGGTGGCGCACGCGCGTGCCTTTATTCAGGCGGTGAAGGAGGAGTCTCCGGCGTTCCACCGGCAGGCGGCGGCGTGAAGAACCGTTGGGACGCGGCAGCGGCGGCCGCGCTGGGCGACGATCCGCTGGCGCTGCGGGTCTATAGCTCCCGCTTGCTGGGGGCGGATCCCGCGCTGGTGTTGCACGGCGGTGGCAACACCTCGGTCAAGGCGTCTGTTCCCAATCTGTTCGGCGAGGCGGAGGAGGTGCTGTGGGTCAAGGGGAGCGGTTGGGATCTGGCCACCATCGAGGCGGCCGGTTTCGCGCCGGTCAAGCTCGACCTGTTGCGGCGCATGGCGGCACTGGAGCGGCTCTCCGACAGCGAGATGGTGCGTGCCCAGCGGGCGGGGATGATCGATCCTGCCGCCCCCAACCCCTCGGTCGAGGCGATCTTGCACGCCATCATCCCCTTTCGCTTTGTCGATCACACCCACGCCGATGCGGTGGTGACCTTGTGTCACACCCCCGATGGCGAGGCGATCATCCGACGGCTGTTTGGTGATCGGATGCTGATCATCCCCTATGTGATGCCGGGGTTCGACCTAGCCAGAACTGTCTATGCCATGACCAAGGAGTGCGATTGGTCCAAGCTCGAGGGGATGATCCTGCTGCAGCACGGGCTCTTCACCTTCGCCGATGATGCCGAAACCAGCTACAACCGGATGATCGCGGCGGTCAGTTGCGCCGAGGAGTATCTGGATGCCAATAGCTCATCCACGGCGGTGAGCGGGGAGGAGCCGGAGCCCGACCTGTTGGTCCTAGCCGCCATGCGTCGCGAGGTGGCCACCATCGCCGGCGGCGGCTGCATCGCCCGTTGCAACACCCGGCATCATCCTTTTGCCAGTCGGGAGAGGGTGGCCGACACCGTCGGGAAGGGGCCGCTCACCCCGGACCACATCATCCGCACCAAACGCACGCCGGTGGTGGTGGATGGCGCGCGGTGGCGCTCCCAGATCACCGCCTTCACCGAGGGGTATCGCGACTATTTTCACCGCCATGCGGATGGCCACACCATGCTCAACCCGGCGCCGCGCTGGGCGTTGTGGCGGGGGGTCGGCACCGTCGCCTTTGGCGGCACGGTGCGGGAGGCGGCCATCATCGACGATATCGTGGATCATACCGTGGCGGCGATGGAACGCGCCGAGCAGATGGGCGGCTGGCAGGCGCTGCCGGAGTCGGATCTGTTCGCGGTCGAGTATTGGGAGTTGGAGCAGGCGAAGCTGGCCAAGGGGGGGAGCAAGCCGGAGCTCTCCGGGCGCATTGCGCTGGTGAGTGGTGGCGCCGGCGGGATCGGCAGGGCGACGGTTGCGGCGCTGTTGGCGGCGGGAGCCTGCGTGGCGGCGCTCGATATCGACGCGGCGGCGCTGGATCGGCTCGATGCCAACCCCGCCTTGCTCACCGTGGTGTGTGACATGACCAAGCGGGAGGAGGTAGAGGCGGCGGTGGCGGCCTGCGTGCGCCGTTTCGGTGGGCTGGATATTGTGGTCAGCAACGCCGGCATCTTTCCGCCCAGCCAGTCCATCGCCGAGATGGAGGCGGCTGACTGGCAGCGAAGCCTGACGCTCAACCTCACCAGCCACCAGTGGCTGATCCAGGCGGCGACCCCCTATCTGAAGCTGGGAATCGCGCCGGCCATCGTTATCAACGGCTCCAAGAATGTTCCCGCGCCGGGGCCGGGAGCGGGCGCCTATTCGGTGGCCAAGGCGGGGCTAACCCAGTTGGCGCGGGTGGCGGCGCTGGAGCTGGGGGCGTTCGGCATTCGCGTCAACACCGTTCACCCCAACGCGGTGTTCGATACCGCCATCTGGAGCGAGGAGGTGCTGCGTGCCCGCGCCGACCACTACGGCCTGAGCGTGGCGGAGTACAAACGCAACAACCTGCTCAAAAAAGAGGTGACCAGCCGGGATGTGGCGCGCCTGATCGTCGCCATGGCGGGCTCCACCTTCGCGGCCACCACCGGCGCCCAAGTTCCGATCGACGGCGGCAACGAACGGGTGGTGTAGGAGGGGAATCCTTTCCCCGAACCCGTCCTACTTGTGCAGTTGGTTGATCCGCTCGGCGATGGCGGCGCGATCCAGCTCTAGGTCGTGCAGGATCTGCTGCTGGCTTCCCTGCTCGGGAAAACGGTCGGGCATGGCGATGTGGGCGAACGGGCCGTGCCAGCCGTGGCGTAGCGCCAGCGCGGCAATCGCCTCGCCGACGCCTCCCTGCTGACACCCCTCTTCCACCACCACCATCGGTTTTCCCGGTTGCAGCAGCGCCACGATTGCGGCCTCATCCAGCGGCTTGATGAAGCGCAGGTTGAGCAGGCTGTAGTCCCGTCCGGTCTCCTCGATGGCGGCCGCGGCGTCGGCGCAGCGGGTGCCGACACTGACGACGCCCCCCTCGCCGCCGCTGCGTAGCAGTTCCGCCTTGCCGTGGGCGATCGGGGCGGCGCCCCCCTCCATCAGCGCGCTGCCACGCGGATAGCGCAGGGCGACCGGCCCATCGATGGTGAAGGCGTGGGCGAGCATCGCCTCCAGCTCTTCACCGTTGCGCGGCGCCATGATGGTGATGTTGGGCAGGCAGCGCAGAAAGGCGATATCGAACATGCCGGTGTGGGTAGCGCCGTCGGCGCCGACGACGCCCGCGCGATCCATGCACAACACCACCGGCAGCTTCTGGATGCAGATGTCGTGGATGATCTGGTCGTATGCGCGCTGCATGAAGGTGGAGTAGATGGCGACCACCGGCCGTTTGCCCCCCGCCGCCAGCCCGGCGGCGAAGGTGGTGGCGTGCTGCTCGGCGATACCGACATCGAAGCAGCGGTCGGGAAACTGGCGCGCGAAGGCGCTCAACCCCGTGCCGCCGGGCATGGCGGCGGTGATGGCGACGATGCGCGGATCCTCCGCCGCCAGCTTGCACAGGGTGTTGGCAAACACCTTGGTGTAGCTCGGCGCCGAGCTTTTGTCGATCGGCGCGCCGGAGTCGGGGTCGTAGGGGCCAAGGCCGTGCCAAGTGACGGGATCCTCCTCCGCCGGCGAGAAGCCGAGCCCCTTTTTGGTCAGCACATGCAACAAAATCGGCCCCTGCAGCTCGCGCACATTGGCCAAGGTCGGCAGCAGGTGGTCGAAGTCGTGCCCGTCCAGCGGTCCGATATAGCGAAACCCCATCTCTTCAAACAGGGTGCCGGGGGTGACGATCCCCTTGACATGCTCCTCCACCCGCCGTGCCGCCTCCAGCGCGCCGGGGAGGTTGGAGAGCAGCTTGCGGGCGCCATCCTTGAGTTGGCTATAGGTGTCGCCGGTGATGATGCGGGCGAGATAGGCGGAGATGGCGCCGACATTGGGTGCGATCGACATCTCGTTGTCGTTGAGGATCACGATCAGGTTGTGGCGGTTGCCGCCGGCGTGGTTGAGCGCCTCGAAGGCCATGCCGCCGGTCAGGGCGCCATCGCCGATGACGGCGATATCGTGTCCGCTCTGGCCATTCAGCCGGCGGGCGACCGCCATGCCGTAGGCGGCGGAGATGGAGGTCGAGGCGTGGCCGGCGCCGAACGGGTCGTGCTCCGACTCGCTGCGCTTGGTGAACCCCGACAGCCCGCCGTACTGGCGGATGGTGGCCATTGTTGCGCAGCGGCCGGTGAGCATCTTGTGGGGGTAGGCTTGGTGGCCGACATCCCACACGATGCGGTCATGCGGCGAATCAAACAGGTAGTGCAGGGCGATGGTCAGCTCGACCACCCCCAGCCCCGCGCCCAGATGGCCGCCGATCGGCGCCAGCGTGCGGATCATGAATTGGCGCATCTCGTTGGCGAGCGGACGCAGTTGGCTGCGATCGAGTCGGCGAAGGTCGGCCGGAGAGGCGATGGTGGAGAGCAGGGGGCATTGTTGGATCATGGATGGGTCAGCTTCCTCGGTGCAGTATATATTCCGTTAGCTGGCGTAGCGGTGTGGCGTCGCGGTTGTGATCGGCCACCGTTGCCGCCAGCGCATCGCACGCCTCCAGCGCGATGCTCGCCATCTCCTCCGCCCGCTCGCGGGCGCCCTCCACCCCCAGCAGGGAGACATAGGTCGCCTTCTGTTGGGCGGCGTCCTTACCGGCGCTTTTCCCCAGCGCGCTGCTGCTGGCGGTGGCATCGAGCAGGTCGTCCACGATCTGAAACAGCAGGCCGATCGCCTCGCCGAAACGGATGCAGTGGTGTTGCTGGGTGGCGTCCGCCCCGGCCAGCAGCGCGCCGGCGTCGCAACTGAAGCGGAGCAGCGCGCCGGTTTTGTGCAGGTGGATGCGCTCGACCTGCAGCAGCCCCTCCACCGACCACCGCTCCGCCTCCATATCGAGCATCTGCCCGCCGACCATCCCCTGGCAGCCGGCGGCCTGCGCCAGCTTGCGGCATAGCTGCGCCTTGACGCTGTCGCTGGCGTCGACCTCGAGCAGGAGGGAGAAGCTGAGCGCCTGTAGGGCGTCGCCCGCCAAGACCGCCGTCGCCTCATCGAACTTGCGGTGGCAGGTGGGGTGGCCGCGACGCAGGTCGTCGTCATCCATGCAGGGGAGGTCGTCGTGGATAAGCGAGTAGGTGTGCATGGCGTCGATCGCCAGCGCCGCCGGCATCGCCTTGGCGCGGTCGCCGCCGCCGCAGAGGTCGAAACAGGCCAAGAGCAGCGCCGGGCGCACCCTTTTCCCGCCGGCCAGCAGCGAGTAGCGCATCGCCTGCCACAGCCTGTCGGGCACGGATGGCTGGTAGCGGGCCATTATCCGTTCCAGCTCGTGGTTGACGGTGGCGGCGGTGTCCACCAGCAGCGGCGGTGGAGATGCCGGGATCGGCTGCATCGCGGGGGTTACGCGCCGTCGGCGCGGGGAGGGGTGGCTGCCGCCTCGTCCTGTTCCGTCAACAGATTGAGCCGCTGCTCCGCCCCTTCGAGCAGGGTTTCACAGCGGCGCGAGAGCAGGACGCCCTCTTCGAACGCCGCCACGCTGGCCTCCAGATCGAGCTTGCCCGACTCCAGTTGTTCCACCAGTTTGGTCAACCGATCCAGCGCCTCTTCAAAGCTAAGCTGTTCCACCTGTTCACGATTCATGTTGTATCCACTCCTTGCGGACTTCCGTTCCGCGCTCGGGGGCAACGCTAGCCGTTTGCGTCCGCGCTGGAAAACCTGCCACATCGCTTCATCATGCGCGCCGTCTGCGATGGCATCATCGCTGTATCAAGATCCTATCGCAAAAAGTTCGTCCGAACTTTGTGCGAAGTCGTCATCAAGGTCGCCATCTAGGAGGTTCTTTGTGTTATATGTGGCAATTCGCGCGGCGCGCAAGGCCGGAGATATGATTTCGCGGGCGTTCGACGATCGCGAAAAACTGAAGATATCCCGCAAGGATAGGCATGACTATGTGACCAATGTCGATCGCCGCGCGGAGCGCATCATCCTCAACGAGTTGCAGCAGCACTATCCCGACCACGGCTTTGTCGCCGAAGAGTCCGACCGCAGCAACCAGCAGGCTTCCATCGTGTGGTACATCGATCCGCTTGACGGCACCACCAACTTCATCCACGGCTATCCCCATTTTTCGGTGTCGATTGCCGCTTGGCGCTATGGCAAGCCCTATCTGGCGGTGGTGCACGACCCGATTCTGAACGAAACCTTCGAGGCGCAAGCGGGCAAGGGGGCGTTTCTCAACCGCCGTCGGCTCAGGGTATCGACGGAGCGCGATATTTCGTGCGCCATTTTCGCCTCCGGGCTGCCGCCCTACCGCCTCGATCAGATCGACCGCTTTCAGCGCCGCATGGACGGCTGCATGCGCGCGGCGGAGGGATACCGGCGTGGCGGTTCGGCGGCGCTCGACATGGCCTACATCGCGGCAGGTCGGCTGGACGCCTACTGGGAGGGGGGGCTCAAGCCGTGGGATCTGGCGGCCGGCGTGCTGCTGGTGCAGGAGGCGGGCGGCATGGTTACCGACCCGGCGGGGGGGAAGTTTGACCTAGAGGCGGGCGATGTGCTGGCGGCGAATCCGCAGCTTCACGCGCAGTTTCGCCAGCTTCTGGTGAAGGCGGATGGCGCCTCCGGCTGATTCCGATTACTGGTGTAGGGCCGCCGAGGCCTGATTGACCGAGTTCGAGACATTCTCGACGCTGGCGATCACCGTCGCGACCGACTCTTGGATCGCGTGGCTCTTCTCCGCGATATCCTCGGTGGCCTGCTTGGTTTGGTTGGAGAGCTCCTTCACCTCGCCGGCAACCACGGCGAAGCCGCGACCTGCCTCCCCGGCGCGGGCGGCCTCGATGGTGGCGTTGAGCGCCAGCAGGTTGGTCTGACCCGAAATCTTGCGGATGGTGGCCAGCATCAATTCAATCTCACGGCTGTTATCCGCCAGGGTGTTGAGTAGCTCAACGGTGGTCTCCATCTGTTCGCTGGCCAGCCCCATGCTCTCCATCGCGGCATCATTGCCGGCCGAGGCCTCTGTCGCCGCGGGGGTGTCCGCCGCCAACCGTTCGCTGAGCTGCGACGCCTCCCAGTAGAGGGGGTGCTCGCCATCGAGCTGCGCCGATGTATCTCCGGACGCCAGTGCCTGCATCCAGTTGCGTAGTGCCTCGACTTCTTCTTCGCTCATTCCTTCTCTCCTCGGGTGGTCGATCAGTCAGGTGCTAAACTATAGGTTCTGGGCATCAATAATCAACATCCGCGCGGCCGCTGCATACATCGACCGTGTTGCGGGCTAGCATTGGCCGCTTATGGAAGATTACCTGCTTATTCTGGTTTCGGTGGTGTTGGTCAACAATTTCGTGTTGGCCAAGTTTCTCGGCATCTGCCCCTTTCTCGGGGTCTCCGCCAAGACCGAAACGGCGATCGGCATGGCGTTCGCGGTGATGTTTGTGATGACGCTGGCATCGGTTTCCACTTGGATGGTGCAGCACTGGTTGCTGCAACCGTTGGGGCTGGAGTATCTACAGACCGTCTTTTTCATTCTGGTGATCGCCTCGCTGGTGCAACTGGTGGAGATGGTGATGCACAAAACCGCCCCGCTGCTGCATCAGGCGCTGGGGGTCTTTCTGCCGCTGATCACCACCAACTGCGCGGTGTTGGGCGTGGCGCTACTCAATGTGCAGAAAGAGCTCGACCTGTTTGAGGCCGCCCTCTACGGGCTGGGGGCGGCGGTCGGTTTCTCCATTGTGCTGATCACCTTCTCCGGGTTGCGCGAGCGGCTGGATGGCGCGCCGGTTCCGGCGGCCTTTAAGGGGAGCCCGATCACCCTGATTACCGCCGGCATGATGAGTCTGGCCTTTCTCGGTTTCAGCGGTCTGGTGAAGGGCTGATCTTCGGCGCTTTCTTCGATTGTATAGATATGAGGACTTCGCGCAAAGTCATCATCGCGGCCATGGGCGGGTTCGGTGTAGGAGCGGTCTCCGACCGCGAATCGCCACGGATGGACTTTTTGCGGGGGCGTCAGGCATGTCGGTGGTATTGATGCCCATTCTGGTGCTGGCGGTGGCGGGGCTGCTGTTCGGTCTGCTGCTGGCGGTGGCCTCCAAGCTGTTCAAGGTGGAGGGCAACCCGCTGGAGGCCTCCATCGACCAACTGCTGCCGCAGACCCAGTGCGGGCAGTGTGGCTTTCCCGGCTGCAAGCCCTACGCCCATGCGGTGGTCAGCGGCGAGGCCGATGTCAACCACTGCGTGCCGGGCGGCGAGCGGGTGATGCTGCAGATCGCCGATCTGATGGGGGTGGAGCCGAAGGCGATCGAGGAGGAGCCATCCGCCCCCATGGTCGCCTTCATCCGCGAGGATGAGTGCATCGGTTGCACCCTCTGCATCAAGGCCTGTCCGGTGGACGCCATCGTCGGCGCCCCCAAGCAGTACCATGTGGTGATCGCCGAGGACTGCACCGGTTGCACCCTCTGTGTCGAGCCCTGCCCGGTCGATTGCATCGACATGCTGCAAACCCCGGAGTTGCTGGAGCACTGGTCATGGCCGTTGCCGGGCACGGCGCGCGCGGAGTTGGCGCACGAGCGGAAATATGGCCATGCATAGCTGGCAGCGGCTGGGTGCCAAATGGCTGGCGGGGCTGATTCCGCTGGCCGAGGCGGGGGTGCACCCCGATGATTGCAAGGTGACGGCGTCGCTGGCGATCACCGATGCCCCGCTGCCGCCGCTCTTGGTGTTGCCGATCCGCCAGCATATCGGCCAGGCGTGCGCGCCGATCGTCGATGCGGGCGACACAGTGTTGCGCGGGCAGAAGATCGCCAAATCGCAAGGGTATGTCTCCACCTCCATCCACGCTCCCACCTCGGGCAGGGTGGTGAAAATCGAGGAGCACGCCATCGTCCACCCCTCCGGCATCGGCATGCTCTCCATCTTTATCGAGCCCGATGGCGAGGATCGCTGGTTGGAGAAGCTGCCGGCGATGGCCGACTATGCGCAGCGCGATCCGGCGGAGATTCGCGAGCAGATTCGCAGTTGCGGTATCGCGGGGCTGGGCGGGGCGCTGTTTCCCACCTTCATCAAGCTGGTGCGCGATCCCAACCACCGCATTGAAACGCTGATTCTCAACGGTATCGAGTGCGAACCGTGGCTCACCTGCGACCATCGGCTGATGGTGGAGGATGCCCCCCGGATTGTCGCAGGGCTGAAGATTCTGCGCTATCTGGTGCAGGCTGAGCGCTGCGTGGTAGCGATCGAGGACAACAAGCCGGATGCCGCCGCCGCCATGCGCGAGGCGCTGAAGCAGGCGGGGTGTGCCGATGTGGAGGTGCGGCTCTTACCCACCATCTATCCGCAAGGCAGCGAGAAGCAATTGATCGAAACTATCACCGGGCGGCAGGTTCCGGCGGGCAAGCTGCCGCTCCATATCGGCGCGCTGTGCGAGAATGTGGCCACCACCGCCGCCATCGCCGATGCGGTGTTGGAGGGCAAGCCGCTGATCGAGCGCGTTGTTACCCTAAGCGGCGATGCGATGCCGAAGCCCGCCAACCTGCGGGTGCGCATCGGCACGCCGGTCGATTACCTGCTGCGCCAGCAGGGGCTGGAGGATCTGCACGGGGTCGAGGTGATGCAGGGCGGGCCGATGATGGGCGAGCGGCTGCGTCATCTGGATGCGCCGATCACCAAGGGGAGCAACGGAATCTTAGCCATGCGGCAGCAGGCGCGGGAGCCTGAGTCACCCTGCATCCGCTGCGGCCACTGCGTGCAGGTCTGCCCGGTGGGGCTGATGCCCAACGAGCTTGCCAGCCACTGCCGCAACGACCGCTTCGAGGAGAGTGAGGCGTTCAATCTGTTTGACTGCATCGAGTGCGGCGCCTGCAGCTATGTCTGCCCCGCCCATATCCCGCTGGTACACTATTTTCGCTACGGTAAGGGGCAGGTAGCGGCGATTCGGCGTGCCAACGCCTTTGCCGAGCTGTCGCGCCAACGCTCCGAGGCGCGGGAGCAGCGTATTCAGCGTGAAAGAGAGGAGAAGGCGGCCCGCCGCCGCGCCCGCAGCGCGGCCAAGCCCGCACCATCCCCTGTACCACCCAAAGCGGAGCAACCGTGAGTTCACCCCACATCCATAGCGGCAGCAGCAGCGTGACCATGATGCTGCAGGTGATGCTGGCATTGCTGCCGGCGACCCTGGTGGCGGTGTGGCTGTTCGGCTGGCTGGCGCTGTTGCAGATTAGCACCTGCATGGCGGCGGCGATCGGCTTCGAGTGGCTGCTGCTGCGGGTGATGAAGCGATCGCTGGCACCGCTGTTTGATGGCTCGGCCGCCTTGACCGGGCTCTTTTTGGCGCTGGTGCTGCCCGCGGCCGCGCCGTGGTGGGTGGCGCTGGTGGGGGCGCTGGCGGCGATCTCGCTGGGCAAGCAGCTCTACGGCGGGCTGGGTTACAACCCCTTCAATCCGGCGCTGGCGGCGCGGGTGATTCTGCTGGTCTCCTTTCCGCTGCAGATGACCACCTGGCTCTTGCCGCTGCCGATTGCCGGCGGCGCTGACCTGACCGATCTGACCACCGCCGCCACCATCTTTTTCAACGGCATCGCCGCCACCGGGCAGCCGTTTGACGCCGTCACCATGGCCACCCCGCTGGGGTATGTGAAAACGGCGCTCCACTCCGGTATTCCGGTGCCGCAATCGTTGGCCAGCTACCACTACTCCGCGCTGGCTGCATTGGTCGGCAACGAGGGTGGCAGCATGGGCGAAACCAGCGCGCTGGCGCTGCTGCTGGGCGGGGTCTATCTGTTGCGACGGCGGGTGATCAGTTGGCATATCCCGTTGGCCTTTCTCGCCACGGTGGCGGTGATGGCGGCGGTCAGCCACCTGCTCAACCCCGACCGTTTCGCATCTGCAACCTTTCACCTGCTGGCGGGCGGGTTGATGTTGTGCGCCTTCTTCATGGCCACCGACCCGGTCACCTCGCCGGTGGCGCCTCGGGGGCAGTTGCTGTTCGGCATTGGCTGCGGCGTGCTGACCTGGGTGATCCGCAACTTCGGCTCCTACCCCGAGGGGGCGATGTTCGCGGTGGTGTTGATGAACTGCGTGGTGCCGCTGCTGGATCGCCATTTCCGCCCCCCTGTGTACGGGCATCGGTCATGAGCCGTAGGCAGTGGATGATGGTGGTGGCGCTGGTGGTGACGGTGTCACTCGGTGCCCTGCTGCTCGGGGTTGCCCACCAGTGGAGCAAGGGGCCGATCGCCAAGGCGCGTGAGGCGGCGCTGCACCAGATGCTGGTGCAGGTGCTGCCCGACCACGACAACGCTCCAGCGCGCGAAACGGTGCGGGTGGATGGCCGCACCATCTATGTGGCGCGCAGCCACGGGGCGGTCTCTGGCTATTCGTGGTCGGTGGTGGCACCCGATGGCTATCAGGGGGCGATCGAGATTCTGCTCGGGGTGACGCCGGAGGGAACGATCCACGCCATTCGGGTGATCGCGCACAACGAAAC
>WFMN01000232.1 GCA_015489095.1 Mariprofundaceae bacterium
GGCTAGGTCTTCATGGAGCGCCAGCGCGCGGCAGATCGAGCGCGCGATCTGCGCCACCTCGATGGAGTGGGTGAGGCGGGTGCGGTAGTGGTCGCCTTCATGGTTGACGAACACCTGCGTTTTGTACTCCAGGCGGCGGAAGGCGGTGGAGTGGATGATACGGTCGCGGTCACGCTGAAACGGGTTGCGCCCGTCCGATTCCGGCTCGGCGATCCGCCGCCCGCGAGAGTCGGCGGAGCGACAGGCGTAGCTGGCAAGGGTCTGTTCAAACTGGTTCACGGATGGCTCCCCCAAGGCGCGGCGGTTCTCCCCCGCTCGATCGGCCGAGGATGCAGAATGGTAGCGCCGCCCGCGCGTCGTTGGCAAAGGCGATCGGGCGCGCCCCTACCCATATCTGGCGATATCGCAGGAAAAAATCCCAACTAGCATCGGGCGGATGCACCGCCCTCCGCGCCTTGACACCTCCGCAGTGAAAGCAATGAACCACAAAGCCACAAAGGCATGCCGGACTTGATCCGGCATCCATTCAGCACGCAGCCCTCATGGATTCTGGCCTGCGCCAGAATGACACCCTTCCTTCCTCTGTGTCTCTGTGACTCTGTGGTAGATCATGAACCACAACGACAATGAATGACGAGCCCCCCTCCTCCGTGGTGACCGCCCCGTTGCGCGCCCTGGTCGCACTGCTGATCACCCTCGGCAGCAGCGCATACTGTCAGGCGCAGACCATCCCGATCGACCAACTGGTCGCCATGCCGATGCGGCAGTTGATGCAGTTGCAGGTGTTCACCCCGTCGCGACAAGAAGAGCGCCTCGCCGAGGCGCCGACACACACCGTGGTCATCAGCCGCCGGCAGATTCGGGAGCGCGGCTACCACAACCTGCTCGACCTGCTGGAGGATCAGCCCGGCTTTCTGGTGCAGCGCGCCAACGCCCCCGGCGCGCGATTCAACACCATCAGCTGGCGTGGCCTGCGCGACACCCCCCACTTCCAACTGATGCTCGACGGCATTCGCGTCGATTCCCCCACCGGCGAGCCGTTCTCAATCGACGACAACTTCCCGCTCAACCACGCAAGGCAGGTGGAGATCATCTTTGGCCCCGCCTCCGCCCTCTACGGCAGCGACGCCGCCGCCGGTGTGATCAATATCATCAGCAAGCAGCCCCCCGACCACGCCACCGCCAACCTACAGGCCGAGCGCGGCAGCTTCGGCAACCAAGCCATCACCTTCGACGGCCACCTCCCCCTAGGCGACCACGCCGCGCTCACCCTCTCCGGCAACGCCCAGCAGGCCGATACCGCCGATCTCAGCCGCTACTACCCGCAAACCTTCGCCCCGGTCGATGCCAAAACCTTCGGCGGAACGGTGGCGGTTCCCGCGGCAGGCCGCCAACCCTACCGGGCACCGATCCGCAACCACAGCCTCTACGCCCGCCTCAGGATCGGGCACCACCTCAAGCTGATGGCCCACCGCGCCTACAACCGCCACTCCACCTCCATCGGCTACAAGCTCTCCGACGCGCTCTACCGCGACCCGGCCCACTGGAGCACCGAACTTACCACCCTCGCCGCCACCCATCGCTGGGCACTAGGCGGCAACCTCTCGCTGCGCAGCGAGATCCACGGCCATCAACACACCGTGCTGCCCGACTCCGCGTTTCAGAACATCTACACCGATTTCAACACCTACTACAAATACGCCCGCAGCCGGGGCATCGGCATCGACGAGCAGCTGCGGTGGCAACAGCGGCAACAGACCGTTGCCGTAGGGCTCACCTTCGACGCCCTGCACTCCATCCCCAAAACCGCCGACCTGCCCCGCCGCTACAACAGCGCGCTCGCCCCCTCGGCACAGGGGATGGTCTATGCCAACACCACCCTGCCCTTGCGCTTCTTCGAGGTGCGCTACCGCACCTTCGGCCTCTCCGCCCAACTCAAATCGCGCTGGAGCCGTGCCTTAAGCACCACCGTCGGCCTGCGCTACGACCACGACAGCCGCTTCGGCGGCAGCATCAACCCGCGCTTGTCGCTGGTCTATCAATCGCGGCAAGCCATCGTCAACAAGCTGCTCTACGCCGAGGCGCTGCGCTCGCCCTCCACCATGGATATGTTTGAAAACTTCGGCAGCTTCAGCGGCGCAACCGATGCCAACGGCCGCTACACCAGCAGCTTCTTTCACATCCCCAACCCCGCGCTACGGCCGGAAAAGGTGCGCGACATCGAGTGGGAGCTGACCGCCCCGCTGACCGACAACGGCCAAGGATCGCTGTCGCTGTTTCACTACTGGGTACAGAACCTGATTCTCACCCAACGCGGCGGCAGCAACACCACCTTCATCCCCGGCAGCGCCATCAGCAGCACCGAAACCAACGCCAACATCGGCTCCTCCCGCCACTACGGCATCGAGCTGTCGCTTCGGTGGCAACACCGCTTTGCCGGTGGTGGCCGGCTGAAACTATGGGGCAACTACAGCTATCTCCACGGACGCATCCGACAACCGGCCAGCATCGGCATGGATCTGCCCTATACCACCGCGCAACAGGGGCGGCTTGGGCTCACCTTCGATGACGGAGCGTGGCTAACCATCACCCCTAGGCTGCGCTTGATCGGCCGCAGCAACAGCCCCAAGGCCGACAACGCCCGCCCCGGCCATCGCCTGCAAGCGCCGGGCTACGGTGTGGTGGATCTTCACCTCGCCAGCCACCCGTGGCGCCACCTGCGCGCCACCCTCGACATCCGCAACCTGTTCGATCGCCGCTACAGCCACGCCGGCGGGCTGGCCGCGGCCAGCCTGACCCGCGTGCCGCAACCGCCGCGCGCGCTGCTGGCCACCGTGGAGATCAGCCTCTGATGCGCAGTCGTATGCGCGTCTTCCTGCTTCTCCTCCTACTCGCTGTGAGCCCGGTCACTTTCGCCACCGGGGTGGATGAGAGCCTGCTGCAGATGCTCTACCTGCGCAACTTCATCGACTACACCACCTGGCCGGATCAGCGCCGCCCGCGGGTGCTCACCCTCATGGATGCAAGCGGGCTCAAGCCCGCCATCACCGCCATGCAGCGGCAGCACGCCTTTGCCATCCCCACCATCCGCTACTGCACCACCATCGACTGCGCCAAGGCGAGCGACATCCTCTTCATCAGCCGTCGCTATCAAAACAGCGCAGCACTGCTCGCCGCGTTGGAGGGAAGCCACACCCTCACCGTCTCCAGCCAGCCCGGCTTTATCGACCGCGGCGGCATGATCGGCATGGTGCGCCGTAACCGCCGCCTCCAGTTCGAGGTCAACCTGCGGGCGGTCAAGGCCGCCCGGCTCCATATCAGCGCCGAATTGCTACAGATGGCCAGCCGCGTCATCGGCAACGACACGCCATGATCATCAACAACAATACGCTCACCTTCATGGTGCGGCGCCAGCTGCTGCTCATCACCCTCGCCATCCTCACCATCATGGGGACAAGCTGGTTCTTCCTGCTCGATCATCAGATCAAGCACAGCGAGCAGCATCGGGTCAGCGCCCACGCCCGCCTGCTGGCCAGCGCCATCCGCCCCGCGGTGCTGTTTCACGATCGCGCCATGGCGCGGCGGCTCCTTGCTTCCGTCATCCATGACCAAAGCGGCGGCGTTATCGCCATCGCGGTGTATGACCGCCACCACCTGCTGCTGCAACAAGGACAGGCGGTTGACTGGCCGTCGGACATCATGCGGACGGACGGCAGCCACGACACCCTGCGCAACGACCGCTTCTTCGCCGCCGCCCCCATCATGATGCAGCAGCGGCGGATCGGCACCCTCGCCCTCGCCAGCCGCTCCTCTCTCTACCACAACGCCATGGAGGCGACCCGCAACGCCCTGCTGGTGGCGATTCTGGCGGCGGTGGGGCTTACCGTGGCACTCGCCGCCCCGCTCCATCGCCGTGTCACCAGCCCACTCTCCCGACTGGTGGCCATTCTGCGCGACAGCAGCTCCAAGACCCATCCGGAGTCACTTCAGCCCACCATCGACGCGCTGAGCGCCCTAGCGCGGCAGACCCCCGCCGGCACCCCGGAGGAGATCCGCCTGCTCATCGACTCCCAGCTACAGCAGATGACGCAGATCGCCGCGCAGTGGGAGCAGTTGCAGCGCTTCAACCAGCAGCTTGAGTCCCAAGTGGAGGAACGCACCAAGGATTATCTCCACGCGCGGCAGAAGGCGGAACGACTGGCGGAATCGCGCAGCCGCTTTCTGGCCACCATGAGCCACGAGATCCGCACGCCGATGAACGCCATCATCGGTCTGGTTCGCCTCGCCCTGAACGACAAGGCGGCACTCCCCGCCTCCACCATCGACCAGCTCCACACCGTGATGCACGCCTCCAACCAGATGCGGTTGATCGTCGATGAGATCCTCGACTTCTCCAAGATTGACGCCGGCGCGATGGCCATCTCCCCCCACCCGTTCGACCTGGAGGCAATCGCCAACGAAATCGGCGCCCTGTTTCGTCCGATGGCGGAAGAGAAGGGGCTCGATTTCACCATCACCTGCCCGAACGAGCTCCCACCCTTGCAGGGGGATAGCCAGCGCATCTGCCAGATCATGCGCAACCTGATCAGCAACGCGGTGAAGTTTACCGACGAGGGGGAGGTGCGCGTCGCCCTCTCCCTGCGCACCACATCGGCACGGCGCGTGCTGTTGCGGGCATCGGTCGCGGACAGCGGCATCGGCATCAGCGCCGAGGATCAACAGCGGCTCTTCACCCCCTTCATGCAGGCGGACAGCGGCGATCAGCGCCGTTTCGGCGGCACCGGCTTGGGGCTTGCCATCTCGCGGCAACTGGCCGAGCTGATGGGCGGTGAGCTCACCGTCAGCAGCAGGGTGGGCGAGGGAACCACCTTTCAGTTGACCCTACCACTGCATTGGGCGGATAGGGATGCGCCCGCCGCAACGGACGCCACCCTCACCGCCGACACCCTGCAGCCGTTGCGCGGCAAGCAGGTGTTGCTGGTGGAAGACGAGCCGATCAACCGCAAGCTGATGCTCGCCCTGCTTAGGCGGGTGGCCATCGATGTCACCGTGGCCGAAGACGGGCAAGAAGCGGTGGCGGTTGCGCCCACCCGCCCGTTCGACGCCATCCTGATGGATATGCAGATGCCGCGCATGGGCGGGGTGGAGGCGACCCGCCGGATTCGGCGGCTTACCGCCTGCCGCGCCACCCCCATCATCGCCATCACCGCCAATGTGATGCAGGATGATCGCCAAGCCTGCCTCGACGCCGGCATGAACGACCTGCTCACCAAGCCGGTCGATGACCACAAGCTCTACGCTGCCCTGCTGCGCTGGATCACCGGCCGGGCGCCCGCGCCCAGCGCGGCACCGCCGACGCAACAGGAGCCATCCCCGCTGTTCGATGCCGAGCGGATGCGCGCGCGGCTGGGCAACGACCACGCGCTGCAACACGAGGTGCTGCGCGACTTTTTGCACCACCATCGCCACAGCGGGGATCGCCTGCGCAAGATGGTGCAGCAGGGCGAGCGCGAGTCCGCCCACCGGTTGGCGCACAACCTGGCCGGCCTCGCCGGCACGCTGACCGCCGAGTCGCTCGCCTCCTCTGCCCGCCAACTGATGACCGCCCTGCGCGAACCCGACCGCGACTGCGACCTGCTGCTGCACCAGTGCTGCTACCAGTTGCAGCGCCTCATCCACGATATCGACCACTACCTGAACGGAACCGGAGCGCCCGCCCCATGATCACCACCCC
>WFMN01000233.1 GCA_015489095.1 Mariprofundaceae bacterium
ATAATATCTTCTTTAGCCATACCTTACTCTTCCATCGCCCGACACAACGCGTCGTAAACCGCCTCCAGCGAGGCGCCGCCATCGACACGACGGAACGCCGGCTGCTCCTGATAATAGGCGATCAACGGCGCGGTCTGCTGTTCATACACGGCGAGCCTGCGCGTGATGACCTGTTCGCTGTCATCATCGCGTTGATAGAGCGCGCCACCACACTGGTCGCACACCCCCTCCACCTTGGGAGGCTGAAACGCCACATGGTAGCCGCGGCCACAATCACGGCAGATGCGGCGGCCGCTTAATCGTTGCACCAGTTGATCGTGATCGGCATCCATGAAGATCACCCGATCCAACCGCTCGTTGTGCGACGCCAACATCGACGCCAACGCCTCGGCCTGCGCCACATTGCGCGGAAAGCCATCGAGCAGAAGCCCCGAACCAGCGCCCAAGCGGGACTCAATCATGCCGACCACCACCGCATCGGGAACCAATCCACCGGCATCCATATAGGACTTCGCTTCGCGCCCCAGCGCACTGCCCGCTTTCACCTCGGAACGGAGCAGATCGCCGGTCGCCACCTGCTGCAGACCGAACGCCTCGGCCAGCCGCCCCCCTTGGGTTCCCTTGCCAACACCGGGAGGGCCGAACAGGATGACATTCATCGCCGTTTCAGCCTCGCCTGCTTCATCAATCCTTCGTACTGGTGCGACATCAGGTGGGACTGGATCTGCGCCATGGTGTCCATGGTCACCACCACCACGATCAGCAGGCTGGTACCACCGAAATAGAACGGCACCGACAGCTTGGAGATCAGGTACTGCGGCAGCAGGCAGACCAAGGTTACATAGATCGCCCCCACCACGGTGATGCGGGAGAGGACAAAGTCGAGATACTCGCTGGTACGCTGCCCCGGCCGGATGCCGGGGATGAATGCCCCGTTCTTCTTCAGGTTATCCGCGGTATCCTTGGGATTAAAGACGATCGCGGTATAGAAAAAGCAGAAAAAGACCACCAGCACGGTGAAGATGGTCATGTACAACCACTGACCGGGAGACATCACCGCCGCCAGATCGCCCATCCACGCCATGCCGTCCACCCCCTTGGTGAACTGGGCAAAGGTGGCCGGCAACAGGATCAGGCTGGAGGCAAAGATCGGCGGGATCACCCCGGCGGTATTCACCTTGAGCGGCAGGAAGGAGGCCTTGCCACCGTAAAGGCGGTTCCCCACCTGCC
Organism: Mariprofundaceae bacterium; assembly: GCA_015489095.1. Lineage (GTDB taxonomy): Bacteria > Pseudomonadota > Zetaproteobacteria > Mariprofundales > J009 > S009-29. Next base: position 1,231 of record WFMN01000233.1, read on the forward strand.
GCTTGGCATACTGAATCGGAACGCGGCGCTGGGAGCGCTCAAACCAGACCACCACGCCGGTTACCACGATGGCGAGGGTAAACAGCCCAAGCACGGTGAAGGCGGAGTACTCACCGGTGCGGGCGAGCTCCAAGGTTCGGCCGATCGCCGACGGCAGCCCGGCGACGATACCCGAAAAGATGATCAACGAAATGCCGTTGCCGATGCCGCGCTCGGTGATCTGCTCTCCCACCCACATCAGAAAGACGGTGCCGGAAACCAGCGTGATCATCGTCATCAAACGGAACGACAGCCCCGGATCGACCACCACCGGATGGCCGTTGACCGAGAACGACTCCAAGCCGATCGCCATTCCCATCCCTTGGAACAGCGCCAGCCCCACCGTGCCGTAGCGGGTGTACTGCGTGATCTTGCGCCTTCCCGCTTCGCCCTCTTTTTTCAACTGCTCCAGCGTGGGGGAGACCACGGTCATCAACTGGATGATAATCGCCGACGAGATGTAGGGCATGATTCCCAGCGCGAAGATGGTCAACCGCGACAGCGCGCCACCGGAAAACATGTCGAACAGCCCCAGCAGGCTGCCGTGCGCTTGGTTGAAAAACTGCGCCAGCACCGTGGCGTCGATACCGGGAACGGGGATGTGCGCGCCGAGGCGGTAAACCACCAGCATCCCCAGCGTGAACAGGATCCTGCTTTTGAGTTCCGGGATCTTGCCGATATTGCCAAGCCCGCCCATGGCTGCCATCTGATTCGGCATGGGAAAAGCCTCTACGCCTCCAGAATGGTCAGGCTGCCGCCTGCCGCTTCGACCTTCCGCGCCGCGGACTTGGATGCCGCCGTGACCGTAATATTCAGCTTCTTGGCGACCTCACCGTCGCCCAGCAGCTTGACCGGCGCGCTTGCCGAGCGCACCAGACCGGCGTCACAAAGCGCCTGCATGTCAACCGTTGCCCCATCGTCGAAACGATCCAGCGCCGACAGATTCACCACCTGAAACGGCTCGCGATTACGGGGGGTAAAGCCACGCTTGGGAACCCGACGGATCAGGGGCATCTGCCCACCCTCAAAGCCGCGCGCAATCGATGCGCCGGTGCGGGACTTCTGCCCCTTGTGGCCGCGCCCGCCGGTTTTGCCCTGCCCGGAACCCAGACCGGTACCAAGGCGTTTGCGCGCTTTGCGGCTGCCGGCATCGGCACGAAGATCGTTCAGTTTCATCGCTTACGCTCCATCCTCAACGCGCACCAGATGGCGCACTTTATGAATCATTCCCCGCACCGCGGGGGTATCTTCCAGTTCAACCACCTGCTGCATCCGACGCAGCCCCAAACCGACCAGCGTCGCGCGCTGATCCCGGGCATAGCCGATACCGCTTTTCACCTGCCGAACCTTGATTGTTGCCTTGCTGGCCATTGCTCTACTCCGCTAACGATATGGAAAGGTATTTAGTCGTTCGACTTGCCGCGACGGGCAGCCACCTGCTCGGGGCTCTCGATCTGCTTCAATCCGTTGAAGGTGGCGCGCACGATGTTGATCGGGTTGCGCGAACCCAGTGCCTTGGTCAGCACATCGCGGATTCCCGCCGCATCCATCACCGCGCGCACGGCGGAACCGGCGATCACGCCGGTACCCTCGCTGGCGGGCTTGAGCAGCACCTTCGACGCATCTTGGCGCCCCACCACATGGAAATGGATGGTGCCGTTCTTCCGTGGCACCTGGATCAACGACTTCTTGGCGATATCGGTCGCCTTGCGGATCGCCTCCGGCACCTCTTTCGCCTTGGCGTGGCCGAAACCGACATGGCCGTTACCGTCACCGACCACCATCAGTGCGGAAAACCCCATGCGACGGCCACCGGCGACGGTCTTCGCCACGCGGTTCACCGCCACCAGTTTCTCGGTTAGCTCCAGTTCATTCGCATTAATCATCTTCGACTGCTCCTAAAATTCCAAACCGCCGCTACGGGCACCCTCGGCCAGCGCCTTGACGCGACCATGATAGGGATAACGACCACGATCGAACGACACCGTCTTCAGCCCGGCCGCCACCGACTTCTTGGCCAGCAGCTCGCCCACCTGACGGGCGGCGTCGCAATTGCTGCCTCCCTTGATATCGCCCTCAAGACTGGATGCCGCCATCAAGGTCGCCCCCTTGGCATCATCGATAATCTGCGCATAGATGTGGCGCGCGGAACGATAGACACTCAGCCGCAAGCGACCCGAGGCCTTGACACGGGCGCGAACGCGACGGGCACGACGGGTACCGGCATCCATTTCATAGCGTTTCTTCGACATAACCATCCTCACACCATCCATCTCCGGCCAGCCCGGAGAGGAGAATAACTCATTGAATTCAAAAAACCATCCACACGCCGACGGCGGCGAGCGGCACAGGGTGACTCCAGCCTGAAGCTAGGCCTTCTTGCCCTCCTTCATGGCGACATACTCACCCTCATAGCGCACACCCTTGCCTTTATAGGGCTCGGGCGGACGGAAGGCACGGATCTCGGCGGCCACCTGACCCACCTGCTGCTTGTCGATCCCCTCGATCACAATCTTGGTCTGCTCGACCTTCGCCGTGATCCCATCGGGCAAGGGATAGACCACCGGATGGGAGAACCCGAGCGACAGGTTTAGGTTCTTGCCCTGCAGCGCGGCGCGATAGCCCACGCCACGAAGCTCCAGTGTCTTCGAAAACCCCTTGCTCACGCCGGTCACACAGTTGGCCAACAGCGCCCGCACCAGACCAAAATAGCTCTTGGTCTTCTTGTCGTCCATGCGCGAACACGCCACACGCAACTGGTCGCCCTCCTGTGCGACGGTTACGCCGTCGAACAGCGGGGCGGACATCACCCCCTTGCTACCTTTGACCTCAACCATCCGCTCGCCGATGGTCACCTCGACCCCCGATGGCACCGTGATGGGCTGTTTACCTATTCTTGACATCTATCTATACCTTCCTTGGTTCGACTAAAACAGGGTACAGAGCACTTCGCCACCGATGTGGGCGGCACGCGCTTTCTTGTCGGTCATAATCCCCTGCGAGGTGCTGATCAGCGCCACTCCGTAGCCGTTCTTCACCCGCGGCAGCGAATCCGCGTTGCAATAGACACGACGCCCCGACTTGGAGACGCGGGTGATCTCGCGGATCACGCCCCGACCCTCGTCATCGAAACGCAAGGTCAGCCGCAGATAACGGCGCCCCTTGAAGTTGTACGCACGCACCCCGGCCAGATACCCCTCTTCCTTGAGGATCAACGCCATGGTGTGCAGCACCTTGCTCGACGGCATCTCCACCCGCTCGATGCCTGCGGCCTGCGCATTGCGAATACGGGTCAACATATCTGCGATTCTGTCCATCATCATAGCGCTATACTCCTACCAGCTCGACTTGACCATGCCGGGAATGTTACCGGCAAGCGCATGTTTGCGCAGACAGATCCGACAGATGCCGAACTTGCGATACACCGAATGGGGACGGCCGCACAACTTGCAGCGGGTGTAGGCGCGCACGCCGAACTTCGGCTTACGATTACATTTTGCGATCAACGCTTTACTAGCCATATCTTCAAATCCCTCTATTTACGGAACGGCATGCTGAAATGCTTGAGCAGCGCGCGTCCCTCATTGTCTGTTTTCGCCGTGGTGCAGATGGTGATGTTCATCCCGCGGATGGCGTCCACCTTATCGTAATCCACCTCGGGGAAGATGATCTGCTCCTTGATGCCCAGCGAATAGTTGCCGCGCCCATCAAACCCCTTGGGGCTGACACCGTTGAAGTCACGCACACGCGGCAGGGCGATGTTGATCAGGTGGTCGAGAAACTCCCACATCCGCTCGCGACGCAGGGTCACCTTACATCCCACCGGCATCCCCTCGCGCAGCTTGAAGTTGGCCACCGACTTACGCGCCTTGGTTACCAACGGCTTCTGACCGGTGATCAGGGTCATGTCCTGTACCGCCCCTTCGATCAGCTTCCGGTTCAGCGCCGCCTCGCCAACCCCCATATTGACCACGATCTTGGTGATCCGCGGGGTCTCCATGATATTTTTATAGCCGAACTCCTCGCGCATCGCCGGCGCTACCTTTTCGGCATACATCTCTTTCAGTCGTGCCATCGTGTTGACGCTCCTAACTATCGAGCACTTCGCCGCATTTGCGGCAAGTGCGAACCTTGCGACCATCATCCAGCAGCTTGCTTCCCAGCTTCACACCGCTCTGGCAATTGCTGCAGTAAAACTGAACATTCGACACCGCCAGCGGCGCCTCTTTGTTGACGATGCCACCGGAACTCTGTTGCGTCGGGCGGGTATGGCGCTTGACCATATTGACCTTCCCGACCACCACGCGCCCCTTGGCGGGTAGGGTGCGGATCACCTTGCCACGCGCGCCCTTATCGCGACCCGCGATCACGATCACCTCGTCGTCCTGACGCAATTTCATCTTTCTCATTGTTACCACTACTCCCTACAACACTTCCGGTGCAAGTGAGATGATTTTCATATATCCCTTGTTGCGCAGCTCGCGGGTAACCGGCCCGAAGATACGGGTTCCCACCGGCTCGCCCTGCCCGGTCAACAGCACGGCGGCATTCTCGTCGAAGCGAATCGAGCTGCCATCCTTGCGCCGGAACTCCTTGGCGGTACGGACAACCACCGCCTTCTGCACCTCGCCCTTCTTTACCTTGCCGCCGGGGATGGCGTCCTTGACCGCGACCACAATCACATCGCCCACACGCGCATAACGGCGCTTTGAACCGCCCAGCACCTTGATGCAGGCAACCTTGCGCGCCCCCGAATTGTCGGCCACTTTCAGCACGGTTTCTGTTTGAATCATCGCCTAAACCTCGATTTACAGCTGTTCGGCACGGGCGACCACCCGTTCCATCACCCAACGCTTGCGCCGTGACAACGGGCGCGACTCAACAATCACCACACGATCGCCAAGGTTGCAGCTATTGTTCTCGTCGTGCGCCAGATATTTCTTATGGGAACGCACCGTCTTGCGGTAACGGGGGTGCAGGAACTTCCGTTCCACCTCCACCACCACGCTCTTGTCAGCCTTGTTGGAAACCACAATCCCTTCCAGCTTACGCTTGTTCCCGGTTGCTGTCGCTTTCTCTAAAGAATCTGTCATCTGTTAATTTCCTCTGCTCTGTTCGGTGAGCACGCCCTTGATACGGGCGATGTCACGACGCACCTGACCGATGCGGGCGGTGTTGGAGAGCTGCATCACCGATTTCTGGAAGCGAAGCTTCATCTTCTCGGCCGCCAGCTCGTCCAGCTTTTCCAACAGTTCACCGCGATCCATGCCGCGCAACTCTGCACTCTTCATCGTCCAGCACCTCTCACCACGATACGGGTACGCAGCGGTAGTTTCGCCGACGCGCGCTCCAACGCGCCACGCGCCAACTCCTCATCGACCCCGTCCATCTCATACAGGATTCGGCCGGCGCGAACCGCCGCCACCCAATACTCCGGCGACCCTTTTCCTTTACCCATGCGCACCTCCGCCGGCTTTTTGGAGACCGGAAGATCGGGGAAGATACGGATCCACACCCGCCCCTGACGGCGGATATGGCGGGTAATCGCGATACGGGCGGCCTCGATCTGACGGGCGGTGATCCGCCCCGGCTCGATCGCCTTCAGCCCGATATTGCCGAAGTTCAGGCTTGCACCACGCTCGGTGATGCCACGAATGCGCTGCAGCTCTTTATGGTGTTTACGCCAGCGAATCTTTTTTGGTTGCAACATAACTCTAGCCCTTACACTCCCTGCTCATCGCTATTGCCCAACTTCTCACCGTTGAACACCCAAACCTTGACCCCGATCCGGCCGTAGGTGGTACTCGCCTCGCTGAAGCCGTAATCGACATCCGCGCGCAGCGTGTGCAGCGGCACCCGCCCTTCACGGTACCACTCGGTGCGGGCGATCTCCGCCCCGCCGAGACGGCCGCCACAGGAGATACGCACCCCCTTGGCACCCATCCGCAGCACCCCCTGCACCGCCCGCTTCATCGCGCGACGAAACGCAACACGGCGCTCCAACTGGAAGGCGATATTCTCCGCCACCAACTGCGCCTCGGCCTCGGGACGGCGAATCTCCACGATGAAAATCTGCACCTCGCGACCGAACATCCGAGCCAGATCACGACGCAGCGCCTCGATCTCCGACCCTTTCTTGCCGATCACCACGCCGGGACGGGCGGTATGCACCGTCACCTTGATCTTATCGGCCGGCCGCTCGATCACGATGCGGGAGACACCGGCGTGAAACAGCCGCTTCTTCACATACTCACGCATCTTGATGTCTTCACGCAGAAGATCGCCGAAGTTTTTCTCCGCATACCAGACCGATTCCCAACCGCGCGTAATGCCAACGCGAAATCCAATCGGGTTTACTTTCTGTCCCATTCAATCACTCCTAATGCTCAACCCAGCTCGCTGACGGCAACCGTCAGGTGGCTGTGGCGATGAAAACGCTGGCGCATGCGCCCCATTCCCTTCGGACGGTACCGCTTCAGCGTCATACCGGTATCCACCTTGGCGGTGGTCACCGTCAACGCATCCACATCCATCCCGTTGTTCTCTTCGGCGTTGGATACCGCCGAGCGCAACACCTTGATGAAAAGCTTGGCCGATTTCTTCGGGGAGAGGGTCAACACCGCCAACGCGCGCTCGACCGGCAATCCACGAATCGCGTCCGCCATCAACCGCGCCTTCTGCGGGCTGATTCTCACATTTCTGGCAACTGCCCTTACTTGTTCTGCCATTTCACGCTACCTCTTGCGGGCTTTCTTGTCGGCGCCGTGGCCATAGTAGGTACGGGTCGGCGCAAATTCGCCCAACTTATGCCCAACCATATTTTCCGTCACATAGACCGGAATAAACTTCTTGCCGTTGTGCACCGCAAAGTTCAAGCCGACGAAATCGGGCGAGATCGTGGAACGGCGCGACCAGGTTTTGATCACCGTCCGCTTGCCGGAGGCGGCGACCGCGGCCACCTTCTTCTCCAGCGATGCGTCGATAAACGGACCTTTCTTCAGTGAACGAGCCATCGTGAATTACCTCTTACGACGACGGATGATATCACGATCCGACGCCTTGTTCTTATGACGGGTCTTGTGACCCTTGGTGGGCACACCCCAAGGGGTCACCGGATGACGGCCACCGGAGGTACGCCCTTCACCACCGCCGTGCGGATGGTCCACCGGGTTCATCACCACGCCGCGCACATGAGGCCGCTTGCCCAGCCAGCGGGAGCGTCCCGCCTTGCCGATCTTGGCGTTGGAGTGATCGGCGTTGCCCATCACGCCGATGGTGGCCATGCAGCGCGCATCGACGCGGCGAAACTCGCCCGAAGGGAGACGCAGAATGGCGCGCCCACCCTCTTTACCCATCAGCTGCACGCTGGCTCCGGCCGAGCGCGCCATCTGGCCGCCCTTGCCGGGCTTCAATTCAACATTATGCACTTGGGTACCCACCCGGATCTGCGACAGCGGCAACGCGTTGCCGGGGCGGATCTCCGCGTCGGGACCGGACGAGACCCGATCGCCGGGACGCAACCCCTGCGGTGCCAAGATATAGCGCTTGTCGCCGTTGGCGAAGACCACCAGTGCGATATGGGCGGTACGGTTAGGATCATACTCAATGCGCTCAACACGGCCGATCACGCCGAAATTGGCACGCTTGAAATCGATCTCGCGATGCAGGCGCCGATGGCCGCCACCGATATGGCGGGCGGTCATGCGGCCGTTGTTGTTGCGGCCGCCGCTCTTGGTCAACCCCTTGGTCAACGACCGTTCAGGGCGCCCCTTGTAGAGATCCGCGTCCACCACCGCAACGCGACCGCGCGCGCCGTTGGTGTTGGGTTTTAGAACCTTCAGTGCCATTGCCTACACCTCTTCCGTAACTTCGATGGAGTCGCCCTCGATCAGACGCACAACCGCCTTGCGATACCCGCTGCGGGTGCCGGCGTGCATGCCGCGACGCTTGGGCTTGGCGGGCATGTTGATCACCTGCAGCCGCTCCACGGTCACCTCGAAAATGCGCTCGATCGCCTGACGAATCTGCTGCTTGTTGGCGCCGCGCGCCACCCGAAAGACATACTGGTTGGCCGCGCCCTGCGCCTCATAGCTCTTCTCCGTCACCACCGGACGCAGCAACACATTAAAATCACCGTAACGCGCACTCATGCCAACCGCTCCTCAAGTTTAGTCACCGCATCGCCGGTCATCACCACCTTGGCGTGTTTCATCAGGCTGTGCAGGTTGACCTGCCCATCCAGCACAATATCGCAACGCGGAATGTTGCGGCCGGAGAGGGTCACATTGCGATTCTCCTCCGCCAACACAAACAGCCCGGCATCGGCATCCAAGCTGGAGACGATGGAGGCGAACGCCTTGGTCTTCACCTCGGGCAGCTCGAGCTTGTCCACCACCACCAGCTTGCCCTCGCGCAGCAGATCCGACAGCACCAGCCGCAGCGCCAACTGGCGCTCCTTGCGGTTGATGCGCGTCTCGTAGCCATGAGTGCGTGGCCCGTGGGCAACGCCACCGTGACGCCACTGCGCGGCACGGGTGGAACCCTGACGGGCACGCCCGGTTCCCTTCTGTTTCCACGGCTTTTTGCCGCCACCGGAGACCTCGGCGCGGGTCTTGGTGTTGTGATTGCCGCCACGCTGCGCCTGTGCCAACGCGGTGTAGACCCGATGCACCAGCCCTGGGTTGGGGGCGAGCGCGAACACCGCGTCGTTCAGCTCACGGCTGCCAACCTTGTTGTTCTGTTGATCAACCACTTGGATTTCAGCCATCTTACTTCCCCTTCACCGCGGAACGAAGCTCAACCAGCCCATTCTTGGCACCGGGCACGGCGCCCTTGACCAGAATGCGGTTGCTCTCCGCATCCACGCGCACAACCTCGAGGTTTTGTGTCGTCACCCGCTTGGAACCGTAGTGCCCCGGCATCTTCTTGCCCGGGAAAACACGCCCCGGCCATTGACACTGACCGGTGGATCCCATCTGGCGATGGGTCTTCTCGGCACCGTGGCTGGCACGACCGCCACCGAAATCATACCGCTTCATGACGCCGGCAAAGCCACGCCCCTTGCTGGTTGCGCTGACATCGATCTTCTGCCCGACCTCGAACAGCTTGGCGTCCAGCGACTGGCCGATCTCATAGCTTTCATCCCGCGCCGTGCGGAACTCGCGCAGCCCGCCCATCTCCTCCTGACCCTGCCGGGCATAATGCCCCTGCACGGCACGGGATTGATGACGACGCGCGGCACCATACCCAACCTGAATGGCGTTGTAGCCATCCTTGTCTTCGGAACGCAGCGCAATCACACGGCAGGGCTCGACCGCCAACACAGTCACGGCGACCGCGGAGCCATCTTCGGTGAATATCTGCGTCATGCCCAGTTTACGGGCGACCAATCCAGCACTCATGTTATCTCTCCAATCTCTGCTTTACCGACGATCCAACGCTACGGCTACAGCTCGATCTTCACATCCACACCGGATGGAAGGTCGAGTTTCATCAGCGCATCAACGGTCTGCGGGGTTGGGTTGTCGATATCGAGCACCCGTTTGTGGGTACGAATCTCGAACTGCTCCCGCGAGTCTTTATACTTGTGGGGACTACGGATCACGCAAAACTTGCGTACCCTAGTCGGAATCGGAATCGGTCCGCGCACGCCGGCGCCGGTCCGTTTGGCCGTCGCCACGATATCGGTCGCGCTTTTATCGAGCACGCGGTGATCAAATGCCTTCAGGCGAATGCGAATACTTTGAGCTGCCACTGGTTACGCCTTCCTAATCCTTACTCGATGATCTCGGTCACGACGCCGGCACCCACGGTGCGGCCGCCCTCGCGGATGGCGAAGCGAAGCTCCTTGTCCATCGCGATCGGCGTCAGCAGCGTGATCTCCATGCTGACATTGTCGCCCGGCATCACCATCTCGGTGCCCTCCG
>WFMN01000234.1 GCA_015489095.1 Mariprofundaceae bacterium
CAGTCGCTGTTGAAGCTGTACTTGGTGGTCAGGTAGGTGCGGCTGACATTGACGCCAGTGCTGCGTTTTTTTCTCACGCCATCGGTTTTGCTGGTGGCGCGGGTCAGGTCGGTGAAGACCAGCCCTTCCACCTTCAGCTTGGAATCGCCATTCTCGGCGATGGTGATGCCACCAGCGGTCGCCTGGGTGGCCATTCCCATGGTGATTGCCAGTGCGGTTGCACCGGCGATATTTCTCAATTTCATTGAGTCCTCTCTATTGGTTGTAGTTTTCTCGTCGTGTTCGCGGCGCTGTGACGCAGGTCACTCCGACCGCGAACGGGGCGAACCGTAGCGAGGCAATGTGTCACCAATATGACATCGTCAACAGTGGTGGTGCTGGTGTGGCAAAATGGCACGGAGGGTGCCGGGTTTTGTAGGGGCAATTCGCGGTCGGAGACCGCTCCTACAGCCTGTAGGAGGGGAATCCTTTCCCCGAACCCCGTCCGCGCGGGGCAATTCGCGGTCGGAGACCGCTCCTACGGCCTGTAGGAGGGGAATCCTTTCCCCGCCGTTACAGGGGGCTCAACCCCATCCGCACCCCTCCGGGGTGACGCCGTACGGCTCGGCGATGATCCGCCGCCACTGGCCGCGGGCGAGGATGATCCCTTCGCACGCTTGACGCACCGCGCCGCGTCCACCGCGGTGGCGGCTGTACCAATCGACGCCGCGCCGCACCGCCACATGGGCGTCGGAGGGGGCAAGGGTGAGGCCGCACAGCCGCATGGCGGGCAGATCGACGATGTCGTCGCCCATCATGGCGCACTGCCTAAGGGTGATCCCCGCCTGTTCGGCCAGCGCGCGGATCCCCTCGGCTTTGTCCCAGCACCCTTGGACGATATGGGTAATCCCCAGCTCGGCGGCGCGGGTGTTGACCACCTCGGAGTCGCGTCCGGTGAGGATCGCCACCTGCACCCCCGCGCGTTGCAGCAGCTTGATGCCGTGGCCATCGCGGACATTGAAGTGTTTGCTCTCCACGCCGTGGTTATCCAAGGTGATGCGGCCGTCGGTGAGCACGCCATCGACATCGAGCACCAGCATGGCGATATCGGCGGCCTGCGCCATCGGGAAGGGCGGTGGGGTCATGGGGATACTCCTTGCGCGCTAGACAATGCCCTGCTGCAGCAGGTCGTGGAGGTGGACGATACCGATCGTCTCCTGATGGTCGTCGGTGACAAACAGCGCGGTGATCTTGCGCTCCTCCATGGTGAGCACCGCCTCGGAGGCGAGCCTATCGGCGGCGATGGTGTGCGGCCTGCCGTGGCTGAAGCGGGCGACCGGCGCGTTCAGGTCGGGGGTGCCGTGTTCGAGGATGCGGCGCAGGTCGCCATCGGTCATGCAGCCGGTCAGCGTGCCGTTGTCGGTGATGCCGGTGATGCCGAGGCGGTGGCGGCTCATGGTGAGGATGGCCTCTTTCAGCGGGGTGTCGGCGGCGACCAGCGGTAGGGCATCGCCGCTGTGCATCAGCTCCGCCACCCGCATCAGCCGCTTGCCCAGCGAACCCGCCGGATGGACGCGGGCGAAATCCTCCGGTTGGAAGCCGCGGTGGCGCAGGGTGACCACCATCAGCGCATCGCCGAGCGCCAGCGTGGCGGTGGTGGAGGCGGTGGGCGCCAGGTTGAGTGGGCAGGCCTCGCTGCTGACCGGCACCTGGAGGGCGACCGAGGCGTGCCGCGCCAGCGTGGAGTCGAGGTTGCCGGTGATGGCGATGATCGGGGTGCCGAGACGGGTGATGGTGGGCAGCAGCGCGCACACCTCGGTGGTTTCGCCGCTGTGGGAGAGCGCGAGTAGCACATCGCTGCGGGTGATCATGCCGAGATCGCCGTGCAGCGCCTCGGCGGCGTGGACGAAAAAGGAGGGGGTGCCGGTGGAGGCGAACGAGGCGGCGATCTTACGGGCGATGATGCCCGACTTGCCCATGCCGACCACCACCAGCCGCCCCTCCATGGCGAGGATGGTGTCGATGGCGCGGTCGAAGGCGCCGTTGAGCGACCGGCGCACGGCGTCGATCGCCGCCATCTCCAGTTGCAGCACCTCGCGCCCCTGATCGCACCACGACGGGTGGTTCACTGCCATGCGACCACCTTGGGCGCGGTTCCCTGCCGCAGCGCGGTCAACAAGGCCTTGGCGCGCCGGTTGAACTTGGCGCGCAGGGCGCGCGAAATCGGCTCGGACGGGGTGCGTTTCACATGCAGCGGGTTGATGGCGCGGCCATCGACATGGAACTCGAAGTGGAGATGGGGGCCGGTTGCCAACCCGCTCATGCCGACATAGCCGATGATCTGCCCCTGCTTGACCCGCGAGCCGCGGTGCAATCCTCTGGCGTAGCCGTGGAGGTGGCCGTACACCGTGGCGTGGTGGTGGTCGTTGTGGCGGATCTTGATGTAGCGCCCGTAGCCACCCCGCCGGCCGAGATAGACGATGGTGCCGGCGCCGACGGCGTGCACCGGAGTGCCGATCGGGGCGGCGTAATCAACCCCGCGGTGGGCGCGGGTGTAGCCCAGAATCGGGTGTTTGCGCGCTAGGCTGAAACGGGAGGAGATGCGGGTGAACTTGACCGGCGCCTTGAGGAAGTTTTTGCGCATGCTGGTGCCGTCGGGGGCGTAGTAGGTGGTTTCGCCGTGGCGGTTGGTGAAGCGGATGGCGCGGAAGGTCTTGCCGCGGTTGGTGAACTCGGCGGCGAGGATGGTGGTGCCGATCGGCTTGCCGCTGCTGTCGAACCGTTCGTCGAGCAGGACGGAAAAGTGGTCGCCGTCGCGCAGGTTGCGGGCGAAATCGATATCCCAGCCGAAGATGTAGGCGAGGTTGACGATGGTGCGGTCATCGAGTCCGGCGCGGGAGGCGTCGAAAAAGAAGTTGTTGTGGATGGTGCCGGAGGCGGTGACCCAGCGCGAGGTGGTGGCGCGCTGCTGGATAGTGCTGTGCCAGCCGCCATCGCCCTTGCGGACGAGTTGCAGGAAGCGGAGCGGGTCGAGATCGAGGGTGACCGTGGTGGTTGCGCCATCGCTGCTGCGCACCAGCCGCTGGCCGGGGTGGACGCGGGTCAGCGGATAGTGCGCCTTGGCGGCCGCCGCCATCGCCAGCACATCGCGGCTGGAGAAGCCTAGGCGGCGTAGGGCGGTGCTGGCGCTGTCGCCGCTGCGGATGGTGGTGCTTCTGCTGCGCGGCCGGTGGTGGTGCCGGTCGAGCGAATCGGGGAGGGAGACCTCCAGCACCTCGTGCTTGGTTTGGGGGGCGTAGGCGGCGACAGGCACCCTCGAGCCGATGATCAGCAGCAGGAGGAGGACGACGGCGGAGGAGGCGATGGTGATCACCGTCGTGCTGTTCCAGCACGCCGCACGCGCCTTAAGCCACGCGGCCGCCTGCTTCAGCAGGGCGGTGGCTTGGGCGAGCCGGTCGGCCGGGGCGGGTCGGTGTTGGGGGGAGAAGTCCCGCGGCATGGTCAGGCTGCCTGCCGCGCCAGATGGTCGATGCGCACCGGCGCCGGTGGATGGGAGTCGTGCCACGCCGACCACAGCGGGTCGGGGGTGAGGGTGGCGGCGTTCTCTTCGTACATGGTGATGAGCGCCTCCGCCAGCGCTTCGGCGCTGCTGTGGCGGGCGGCGTAGTCGTCGGCCTGAAACTCGTGGCGGCGGGAGAGCAGGTTCATCAGCGGGGTGAGCCAGAAGGTGAACCACGGCAACAGCAGCGTGAACAGCAACAGCAGCATGGCGTTGGAGGGGGTGGCGATCCCGAAGGTGGCGAACAACCACGGCTGCCCGCCCAGCCAGCCCAGCAGGGCGAAGCCGATCAGGCTCATCGCCAGCGAGAGCGCGATGCGCTGCACGATGTGGCGGTGCTTGAAATGGCCGAGCTCGTGGGCGAGCACCGCCTCGATCTGCAGGGGGGAGAGTTGCGTGAGCAGGGTGTCGAAAAAGACGATCCGTTTGTTGCGGCCGAAGCCGGTGAAGTAGGCGTTGCCGTGGGCGGAGCGGCGCGAGCCGTCCATCACAAACAGCCCGCCGTTGGCGAAGCCGCAGCGGGCGAGCAGCGCCTCGATGCGCGCCTTGACCTCACCCTCCTCCAGCGGGGTGAACTTGTTGAACAGCGGGGCGATCAGGGTGGGGTAGAGCCACAGCATCAGCAGCGAGAAGGCGCTCCACACCAGCCAGGCGTCGAGCCACCAGCCGCTGCCCGCCTGTGCCATCAGCCACAGGATCAAGGCCAGCAGCGGGGTGCCGAGCAGCAGCAACAGCGCCCCCCGCTTGAGCAGGTCGCTGAAAAAGGTGGCGAGGGTGGTGCGGTTGAAGCCGAAACGGGCCTCGATGCGAAAGGTGCGGTAGAGCGACAGCGGCAGCTCCAGCACGCTGCCGATGATGGTGAAGAGCAGGATCAAGGCGATACCGTGCCCCAACGGGCCGAGTGGCAGGTGGTAGAGCTGCTGATCGAGCCACGCTAGGCCGCCGCCCACCGTCCACAGCGCGAACAGCAGCAGTTCGAACGCGCCGCTGATATGGCCGAACTGGAGCTTGGCGAGGGTGTAGTCGGCCGCTTTGCGGTGCGCCTCCAACGGGATGTTGTCGCGGAAGCGGGGCGGAACCTGCGCGCGATGGGCGAGGATATGGCGGCTGTGGCGCCAATCGAGCCACCCCTCCACCAACAGGTTGGCGACAATGGCGACGGCGAGCAGTCCGAGCAGGATTGCGCCGGGGGTCATGCCGATTCCCGCATGGCAAAGCTTAACCCCTCGCCCGGTTCATCACCGAGACAGAAAACCGAGTGCCAGACGCACTCCTCCTCATCGCGTTGTGCCAGCAGCAGCAGATCGCCGGGGTTGAGCATGTAGCCGTAGCCACGGGATACCAGTCGGTGAATAAACTCCGGGTTGTGGTCGATGATCGCCTCCAGTTGGGGATGCTCGGTCTGGTTGAGTTGATCTGCCAGGTTGGAGAGAGGAAAGTCGATGGCGCGGTGTGCCGCGAACTGCATGATCTCCTCCATCAACGCCTGTTTGGAGAGCGCCAGCCAGAAGGTGCGGCCGCTGAGCTGGGCGTAGATGACACCGGCGTGCCCCGGCTCCACATCGTGGTGAAACAGCGCGCCGCCGTTGGGGGCGTTGAAGTAGATGATGCGCTCGACAAAGGCGATCTTCTCCAGCCCGAGGATGGGTTGCAGTTGCGCCAACAGGGCGGGGTGGTCGGTGACGGCGGCGGATTCCGGAAAAAGCTGCTGGCACAACTCCGCCGCCAACCGCTGCCTTGCTGGGTCGGCGGCGACATCCTCGACCCCCTCGGTGCCGAACGAAAAGCGAAAACGCAGCGAGGCGTCTTGGTCGTGGAACGAGAGCCATGAGACCTTGCACCACACCTCGCCCAGCGGCGCCTCGCCATCCCACGCCTGAAAATAGAGCTTTTCGATCGCCTGCTGGTCGTGGTCGTCGGTCGAGATGGTGGTGAGATCGAAGGGGGAGTCGCGGTCGGTGGAGAAGAGGGCGGAGGGGGCGTCGCCGGCAACGATGGCGGCCATGGTGCGGTGGGCGCGGGCGATGGCGGATGCGTGGCGCGGCAGGCGGTCGCGGAGGGCGGCGGGCAGCGGGACGGCCTGCAGCTGTCGCCACTGTTGCTTGGGCGGGATCGCCCTCTCCTCCTGCTGGCAGGGGCTGACCCAACCTAGGGCAACACCCCGTCGCGTGAGGGGAAATGCGTTGGAGAGGCTAGGTTGTCGCAGGTGGTGGGTGGCGCGCATGGCGGCGAACAGTAGTGGCGGGCGGTGCGGTTTTCCACCGAAATCCCGAGTAGTTTGCTCGGATATGATGGTTGCATGATACGACAATTGCCGCTACCGTTTCTGCCCTTTTTGGGGGTGGTTTTTCCTACGGAGGTGTGGCTGTGATTCTGGAAGTGGATGATAACGACGCGATTCGCGAGATTGTGCAGACGGTGCTTGCATCCGAGGGCTACACGGTAGCCGGCGCGGAGAGTGGCGAGCAGGCGATTGCCGAGATCGAGCGGCGGCTGGAGGCGGGGGAGCCGTTGCCGCGGTTGATGCTGCTCGATCTGACCATGCCGGGGATGAGCGGTTACCAGACGATGGAGCGGCTACGCCAGCTCCCTGGCGCGGGGAAGGTGGCGGTGATCTTTATCAGCGCGCTGCCCGAAAGTGCGGAGCGCGACAACGCGCTGGCGGCGGGCGGGGTGGACTATTTGACCAAGCCGTTTCAGATTCCCAGACTGCTGGAGGTGGTGCGGCGCCACTTGCCGTGCGCCGTGGAGTGAGTGTCAATGGCGGATCGGCGAGAGGGGCATAGGATATCGGATCATCATGGAATGAATGGCAGGGCGGAGATAGAGATGCGGGTGGCGATTGTAGGCGCGGGGCGCGGCGGTAGCGCGATGCTGGAGGTGTTGCGCGAAGATGAGAATATCGAGATTGTCGGTATCGTGGATGCGGATACCGAGGCGCCGGGCATCCAGAAGGCGCGGCAATACGGCGTGCCGGTGGCGGAGAAGATCGACCAAATCTCCGGCTATGACCTGCTGATCAATGTGACCGGGAGCAAGGAGGTGTCGGCGCGGCTGCACCAGCAGCTACCCGACAACGCCGAGTTGATCGAGGGCGCCTCCGCCCGCTTCTTCTACGACCAACTGATGAAGCGGCAGCGGGAGCATGCCCAGGTGCAGTCGATGCTGGTGGAGCTGGCGCATCTCAACAGCCTCGGCCAGCGGCTCAACGCCAGCAGCGATCTCGACGAGATGCTGACCATGGTGCTGCAGGAGGCGATGTCGCTGGTGCATGTGCCGGCGGCCAGCGTGTCGCTCTATGACGCCGAGAGCCGGATGCTGTCGCTGGTGGTCTCCAGTGGCTTTAGCGACGCCTTTGACAACCAGCCGCCGTGGCGGGTGCGCGAAGGGGGGTTGACCGAGCAGATCCTGCGCTCGCGCAAGCCGTATGCGGTCAACGATGTGGATGATCCGGAGACCGCCTTCAGCCTCAACGGCGTGTTGGTGGACGAGGGGGTGAAGTCGCTGGTGGCGGTGCCGCTGGTGCTCGACGACACCACGGTCGGCATCCTCTATGTCGATGACTTCAAGCCGCGCTGCTTCGATCAGGAGCAGTTGCGCCTATTGTCGCTGCTGGCGGGGCAGGCGGTCCATTCGATCCAGAAGGAGCGCATGATCCGCGAGCTGCGCCGCAGCCAGGAGGCGATGTCCAGGCTCAACGAGGAGCTGGAGAGCCGGATCATGGCGCGCACCCGTGATTTGCGCATGGCCAACGAGGAGCTGCTGCGGGCGAGTCAGGCGAAGTCGCAGTTTATCAGCAATATGTCGCACGAACTGCGCACGCCGCTGACCTCGATCAACGGCTTTTCCGAACTGCTGATCGACGAGCTGTTCGGCCCCATCAACGACCAGCAGCGCAGCTATCTGGAGAACATCCTAAGCTCCGGCAACCATCTGCTGGGGCTGATCAACGGCATCCTCGACATGGCCAAGATCGAGTCGGGCAGGATGGGTCTCGAGCTGGATCGCTTCGATGTGGGGCGGGTGATCGAGGATGCGGGGCGGGTGCTGCAAGGGTTTGCCGCCAAGGCGGGCGCGACACTGGAGTTCAAGGTGGACGACGATGTGCCGGTGATGCTGATCGACCGCACCAAGTTCAAGCAGATTCTCTACAACCTCTGCTCCAACGCGTTGAAGTTCAGCCCGGAGGGCGGGGTGGTGACGGTGCGCGCCTCGGTCGAGGAGATGCCGACCATCGGCGAGGATGGCGGCTCCATGCGCGCGTTGCGGGTGGAAGTGCAGGATCAGGGGATCGGCATCGCCGCCAAGGATATCGACCGCATCTTCAACCCCTTCGAGCAGGTGGAGGGCGATCACGCCCGCCGCTTTGAAGGCACGGGCTTGGGGTTGAGCCTCACCAAGCGGCTGGTGGAGCTGCACGGCGGCACCATCGGCGTTACCAGCGAGCTGGGCAAGGGGAGCTGCTTCTACTTCACCCTGCCGATCGAGGAGGTGGATGAGGAGGGGGCGCTGGCGGAGCAGACGATTGCCGAGCGCACGCAGGAGCAGCGTGAGGTCAAGCCGGTGCAGGTGACGGTCAAGGAACACCACAAACCGACGCCGGTATCGGCCGACGCGCCGCTGATTCTGGTGGTGGACGACGATCAGGGGTCGCAGGAGCTGGCCACCCTCTACCTGACCGAGGCCGGTTACCGTGTCTGCCGCGCCTCCGACGGCTACGAGGCGCTGGAGCGGGCGCGCGAGGAGCATCCGTTCATGATCATGCTCGATGTGATGATGCCGGGCAAGGATGGCTGGGAGGTGCTGCAGGAGCTGAAGCTCGACCCCGCCACCGCCGACATCCCGGTGATGATGTGCTCGGTGGCCGAGGGGCAAGAGCTGGGGGTGGCGCTCGGTGCCACCGACTACATCACCAAGCCGATCGACCGCAAGGCGCTCTCCTCCAAGCTGGCTAGCCTCGGCTTGGGGCTGAAGCGGGGCAACAAAACCGTCCATATTCTGGCGGTGGACGACGACCCCAAGATTCGCGAGCTCTATCTGGCCTCGCTCTCCGCCGACGGCTACCGCGTCCATACCGCCGCCAACGGCCATGAGGCGTTGGAGATGGCGGAGGCGATCGAGCCCGATGTGATCCTGCTCGATCTGATGATGTCGGAGGTGGATGGTTTTACCGTGGTGGAGCGGCTCAAGCAGCATCCGCGGCTGATGGATATCCCGGTGATTGTGGTCTCCGCCAAGGAGCTGACGGTGGCGGAGCGGATGCAGCTCGCCGGCAAGGTAGAGGATCTGGTCAGCAAAGAGGGGTTGAGCAAAGAGGAGCTGATCGCGCAGGTGCACCACGTCGAGCAGACCTACCCGCAGCGGGCGGGATTGCAGGATTCGGTGAGCGGGCTGTTCAACCACCGCTATCTGCAGATTCGCCTGAGCCAAGAGATCAACCGCGCGGAACGCAACAAACAGCCCTTCTCGGTGGTGCTGCTCGATATCGATCAGTTCAGCAAGTTCTGCGAGGTGGCGGGGCAGGCCTACGCCCAGAGCGCGCTGCACAAGATCGGCGAGCTGCTGCTGCGCGATTCGCGCGGCTCCGATGTCGCCAGTCGCTACCGGATCGACGAGTTTGTGGCGGTGTTGACGGGAACCGAGGTGGCGGGGGCGCTGCGGGTGGCGATGCGCTACCGCAACAGCATCGAGAACTACCCCTTCCCGATGGAAGAGAAGCTGGGTGAATTCGGGTTGACGGTCAGCGCCGGGGTGGCGCAGTACCCGGAGGATGGCGAGACGCCGGAGGCGCTGATGGCGACCTGCCAGAAGCTGGTGCGCAAGGCCAAGGAGGAGGGGCGCAACCGTGTGGCATACAAGGAAAACGGAGAGGTGAAGGTAGTATGAGCGGGAGTATCGCGGGGAAGGCGGTGTTGTTGGTGGATGACAACCCCAACAACCTGATGCTGTTTGGCGCCCTGTTGCAGGCCAACGGCGCCAAGGTGCAGAGCGTGGAGTCGGGCGAGGCCTGCCTGGAGGCGGTGGCGTCGGCGGTGCCGGACATCATCCTGCTCGATATCCAGATGCCGGGGATCGACGGGGTGGAGACGCTGAAGCGGCTGCGCAATCGCGACGAAGTCAAGGATTCGGTGCCGGTGGTGGCGCTGACGGCCAACGCGATGGATGGCGATTGCGACCGGTTGCTGGCGGAAGGGTTTAACGGCTACATGGCCAAGCCGATCAATACTAGGTCGTTTGTCGGCGAGGTGGCGGCCTATCTGCCGTAGCTAGACGCGTGACGCGTGTTGGGTAACAACCTGCGCATCCGGCAGCGCATCATGCTGCCCAACCTGCTGGCGCTGCTGTTGCTGCTGCTGTTGGTCGGGCTGTTGCTGCTGCGGATGGATCAGCAGCGGGAGGCGCGGGCGCGGGTGACGCAGGTGGGGGCGGAGATCTCGGCGGCGCATGTGCTGATGGAGGATCTGCTCAACATCGAAACCGGCGAGCGCGGCTTCATCATCAGCGGCGATCGGGCCTTTCTCGAGCCCTACCAGTTGGGCAAGCAGCGCTTACAGCACGATCTCTCCCGTGCCTTTGCCCTGAGCGGGCGCGATCCCCAAATCACCACCATGCTCCATCAATTGGAGGCGCGCGTGTCGAAGCTGCTGGTGACCCAGTACGACGCGCTGGTGGCGCGCCGCCAGCGGATGGGTGCCGCGGATGGCGATCACGCGCAGCTGCACGCCATTCTCGACGTGGTTTCCGCCAAACAGGGCAAGCAGCAGATGGATGCGATCCGTGCGCTGACGGATCGCATGCTGGCGCGGTTGCAGCAGCGACTCCAAACCAATGAGGCCGCGGAGCGGCGCAGCGCGGATGTGACGATGGCGGTGGTGTTGGGGCTGGTTCTGCTGGCGGCGCTGCTGCTGTTGTGGGTGGGATGGGGCACGGCGGGGCGCATCGGCGGGATGGTGGAGCGACTAACCCGTGGCGCCGACGCGGTGGCCAGCGGGGATCTCTCTTACCCATTGGGGGAGGTGGAGACGGAGGATGAGTTGGGGGCGCTGGCGCGGGCGTTGACCCGCATGCGTGACCACCTAGCGGCGACGGTGCAGCGGCTGGAGCAGGAGAACTGGCTGGCGGAGCAGGTGGCGTCGGCGGGGGAGCGGCTGCAGGGGGTGATGGATCAGGAGGAGCTGGCGGCGCGGGCGTTGGCGGTGGTGGATGCGCAGCTCGATGTGGTCTGTTCCGCCTTTTACGCCGTCCCTCTGGAGGAGGATGGCACGCTGCGACTGGTGGCGGAGCGCAACTGCGCCGAGGGGGTGGCGAAGGAGCGCGCGCTTGACGACGGGGCGCTTGCCCGCTGCCGCGATGATCATCGGGTCTTTGTGCTGGCGCCGGTGCCGGACGATGCCTTGCGGGTGTCGAGCGCGCTGCTGTCGGGCAGGCCGGCGCGCGTGGTGGTGGTGCCGCTGGCCTTCGACCACAAGCTGCTGGCGGTGATCGAGCTTGCGACCTACCGCGTCGTCAGCGAACAGCATCTCGCCCTGTTGCAACAGCTGGCGGAGCGGATCGCCGGCGTGCTCTACGGGGTGCGCTTCACCATGAAGATGGAGGGGCTGCTGGCCGATGCCGACGCCTCGCGCATCGAGCTGAAAGAGCGAACCGACGAGTTGGAGCGGGTAAGCAGCTACAAGAGCCGTTTTCTGGCCGCGATGAGCCATGAGATTCGCACCCC
Organism: Mariprofundaceae bacterium; assembly: GCA_015489095.1. GTDB lineage: Bacteria > Pseudomonadota > Zetaproteobacteria > Mariprofundales > J009 > S009-29. The sequence continues at coordinate 11,256 of WFMN01000234.1, forward strand.
GATGAACGCGATCCTCGGGATGGGCGAGTTGCTGGAGGAGACGCCGCTCTCCGCCGATCAGCGCGAGTATTTATCGATCTTGCGCAGTTCCGGCGAGGGGCTGCTCCGCATCATCAACGATATCCTCGACATCTCCAAGATCGAGGCGGGTGAGCTGACGCTGGAGGCGCGGCCGTTTGATCTGCTCAGGCTTTTGGAGCGCACCAGTGAGATGATGGCGCTGCACGCCCACAAAAAGGGGCTGGAGCTGGTGCTGCATGTCGATGACGGCTTGCCGGCGCAACTGCTGGGCGATGAGGGGCGGGTGCAGCAGGTGGTGATCAACCTGCTCAATAACGCGATCAAGTTTACCGAACAGGGAGAGGTGACGCTCCACCTGCATTTGCAGGAGCGCTTTGCCGACAGCGGGGGGAAGGATCGGGTTCGTCTGCTGGTCGAGGTGAAAGATAGCGGGATCGGCATCCCCAAGGAGAAGCTGGCGCTCATCTTCAACGCCTTCACCCAAGCGGACAGCTCGACGACACGCCGCTTCGGCGGCACCGGTTTGGGGCTGGCGATCTCCCGCCAGTTGGTGCGCAAGATGGGCGGCGAGCTGACGGTGGAGAGTAGGGAGGGCGAGGGAAGCTGCTTTGCCTTTACCATGGTGCTGGAGGTGGCGTCGGACGCGCCGGCGCTGCCGGCGGATGCCGTTTCGACCGATGGGGTGGTGATGCTGGTGGTGGACGACCATGCGCCGAGCAGGGAGGAGCTGGCGTGGTTGTTGTCGCGCTGGGGGGTCGATGTGTTGCAGGCGGCAAGCGGAGCCGAGGCGCTGGCGTTGCTGGAAGCGCGGCAGGGGACGGCGGGTGAGGTGGCCTTGCTGCTGGCCGATTGCGATATGGCGGGGATGGATGGCTTCTCGCTGGCGGAGACGGTGCGCGCGCGCTTTCCCGAGGTGCAGGAGCTGCTCTTTTTGATGACCACCGACCAGCTCGCCGACTACAAACGGCGCGCCGAGACGATCGGGGTGGAGCTGATGCTCACCAAGCCGGTGTGCCCATCGGCGTTGCACAACCTGCTGCTCACCTTGTTGCAGCGGCGGGGCGCGACCCGGACGGCGGCCGATGCGTCGCTACCGCCGGTCGCGGATGGCGAGCGCCCGCTGCCGAAGATGCGGGTGCTGATCGCCGAGGATGACCGCGCCAATCAGACCCTGATCGCCCACATGATGGAGCGCTGGGGGGTGGAGTACACCATGGTGGAGAATGGGCAGGAGGCGGTGGTGCTGGTGGAGCATCAGCCCTTCGACCTGCTGCTGATGGATGTCAACATGCCGGTGCTGGATGGCATGGAGGCGACCAAGAGGATTCGCGCTTACGAGGCGGAGCATGGAGGCCATCTGCCGATCGTGGCGCTGACGGCGCTCGCCTTCGCCGATGATGAGCGCGCCTGTCTCGAAGCGGGGATGGATGGCTTTCTCACCAAGCCGATTCGCCGTCGGCAGCTGTTGCAGGTGGTGTGGGAGTTGATCGAGCGCGGGGTGATCAAGGTGCCGGATGCGGTGCCGGAGAGGCTGTTCGATCGCGCGCGGGCGTTGGAGATGAACGATGGTGACGAGGCGCTGTTGGAGATGTTGGCGCAGGCATTGCGGGAGGATCTGCCGCGGCAGTGGGCGCGGGTGCGCGCCACCATCGACGATGGTGACTGCGCGGAGGTGATGCGCGCGGCGCACAAGCTGAAAGGGGCGCTGGCGACCCTAGGGATCGCCGCCGTGCGCGACCGGGTGCTGGAGCTGGAAAACAGCGCGCGGGAGGGGAATCTCGACCGCTGCAAGGC
>WFMN01000235.1 GCA_015489095.1 Mariprofundaceae bacterium
AGGGCGCTCATGGTTGGGTGGAGCAGCCGTTTGGTCAGCGCCTGCCCGAACCGCTCCACCGCCTGCAACTGCTCGTCGCTGAACCCCTTGAGGTAGCGCTTGGCCTTCTCCATCTCCTCCTTGCGGGCGATCTCGCTCTGCCGTTGGATGGTGCGGATCAGCGGCACCGATTCCAGTGACTTCAGCCAGCAGAAGAAGTTGTCCGCCTCTTGTTTGAGCAGCTCATCCGCCACCAGCGATTCCTGCTCGCGCTGCGACTTGTTGCCATCCACCACCTGCTGCAGGTCATCGACATCAAACAGATAGACATCGTCGATGCGGTCGATGCGAGGGTCGATGTCGCGCGGCACCGCGATGTCGAGTAGCAGCATCGGGCTGCCGCGCCGCTTGTCGAGCGCCTGCTCGATCATCTCCGGCATCAACACATAGGTGGAGGCGCTGGTGCTGGAGATGACGATATCGGCGGCATCGAGGAAGTCCGGCAGCTGCTCCATGGTCATGGCGTGGCCGGAGAACTCGGCCGCCAGCGCCTCGGCACGGGTCAGGGTGCGGTTGGCGACCAGAATATTTTTGCAGCCGTTGGCGTAGAGGTGACGGGCGGCCAGCTCGGCCATCTCGCCGGCACCCAGCAGCATGACGGTTTTGTTGTCGAGATCGCCGAAGATCTGCTTGGCCAGCTCAACGGCGCACGACGAGACATTGACCGACTGACGACCGATCGAGGTTTCGCTGCGCGCCCGCTTGGCGGCGGCGAAGGTGGATTGGTAGAGGCGGTGGAGGATGTGGCCGGCGGTGTTGGCGTTGAGGGCGTGGTCGTAGGACGCCTTCACCTGACCGAGGATCTGCGGCTCGCCCAGTACCAGCGAATCCAGCCCGGAAGCAACGCGGAACAGGTGCAGCACGGCATCCCTCATGGTGTGGGCGTAGAGGTGGGGAACGATGGTTTCCAGCGCCACGCCCGCCTTGGTGGCGAACCAGTCGTGGGCGATGGCGATGGCGATCTCCGGGTTGTGGGTCACCAGCGTCATCTCCACCCTGTTGCAGGTGGAGAGCAGCGCCGCCTCGCGAATCGGCTCGTGGGCAATCATCTGCCGCAGCATGGGGGCGATCTCGTCGGGGGTCATCGCCAGCTTTTCGCGCAGTTCGATGGGGGTCGTTTTGTGGTTCATGCCGATATGGCAGATGCGCATGGCGCTACTCCTCGACCATGGTGATGGGAACCGGATCGAGCCGCCGGCCATCGCGATCGAGCCACGCCGCCTGCAGATCCAGCCGCCCTTTGTTGGCGGTATCCAACAAAAGAAAGAGCCCGCTATCGCCATGGGTCGCGCAGTGCTGCGCCAGCGCGTCGTCATCCAAGCCGGGGTGGCTGATCCAGGTGGCGCAGCCCTGTTCGCAGGGGGCTTGTGGCGGGGTGACGCGAGTGATGCAGCCGTGGCCGTTGTCGTAGGCGGTTCCGCATAGCGGGGGTGTTGCGTTGTCGTCTCCGCCGAGGGAGAAGTGCATCATCTGCTGCGCCGCGGCACGGGTGATGGTGATATTCCGGCCAGCCTGATCCTGTGGTTGCATTGGCGAATGGTCGCCATTGTCCGCGGCAAGGTCAATCCAGATTGGGATTCGATGAACTTTGCCAGTGGGGTTGATAGGGTTTCGCCACTTTGTTCCATGGGGGGTGACCGCCGATGACATTCCAGCAGTTGATTTTGACCTTGCAACGGTTCTGGGCGGAACGGGGATGCGTGCTGCAGCAGCCGTATGATTCGCCGATGGGGGCGGGCACCTTTCATCCCGCCACCATGTTGCGGGTACTCGATGAAAAGGATTGGCGCACCGCCTATGTACAGCCCTGCCGCCGTCCCACCGATGGCCGCTACGGCGAAAACCCCAACCGCCTACAGCACTACTACCAGTTTCAGGTGATCCTCAAACCGGCGCCGGCCGATATCATGGAGTGTTACCTCGATTCGCTGCGCGAGATCGGGATTGATCCGGCGCTGCACGATATCCGCTTCGTTGAGGATGACTGGGAGTCACCCACCTTGGGCGCGTGGGGACTAGGGTGGGAGGTGTGGCTCAACGGCATGGAGATCACCCAGTTTACCTACTTCCAGCAGGTGGGGAGTGTCACCCTGACGCGCACGCCGGGCGAGCTGACCTACGGCTTGGAGCGGCTGGCGATGTACCTGCAGGGGGTGGAGAATGTGTACGACTTGGTGTGGGTGGAGAACGCCGATGGCAGTAAGGTGAGCTACGGCGATGTGTTCCATGCCAACGAGGTGGAGTTTTCCGCCTACAATTTCGAGCAGGCAGATACCGATTGGCTCCATCGCCAGTTCGACCGCGCCGAGCAGGAGTGCACGCGGCTGAGCGCATCGGGGCTGCTTCGCCCCGCCTACGAGGAGGTGATGAAGGCGAGCCACGCCTTTAACCTGCTCGACGCCCGTGGCGCCATTTCGGTGGCGGAGCGGCAGCGGTTTATCGGTCGGGTGCGGGGGTTGGCGCGCACCATTGCCCAGCAGGCGAGCGGAGGTGCATCATGAGCGAAACGG
>WFMN01000236.1 GCA_015489095.1 Mariprofundaceae bacterium
CCGACCGAAAGCGGTATCTACCACCAAGTGCGCTTTGCCGATGTCAACGCCGATGGCTGGCCCGATATCGTGGCCGCCAAGGCCGGCGCGGGCGAAGAGGCTGGTGGCATCAACATCTGGCTGAACGATGGGCGGGGCGGCTGGTATGCGGATGCCGGGCCGCAGCATCAGGGCGACTTCGTGGATATGGATATCGCCGATCTCGATGGCGATGGCCATCTGGATATCATCGCCGCCGAGCGGGGCGGCATCGGTTCGCGTGAAAGCAGCTATTACGATGACTGGCAGTGGGTCGGCGGGGTGCATATCTGGTATGGCGATGGCGAAGGCCGCTGGACGCAGGAGGTGCTGCCGGTGGACGCCGACACCGACTCGGTGACGGTGGCGGATGTCAACGGCGACGGCCTCTTTGATGTGGTGGCCGGGCTCTATCAGCACGGGATCCGGGTCTGGTTGCAGCAGAAGCCGGCGGGATACCATGGCCGTCGCATGGGGTGGAAGGAGCAGACGGTGAGCGACCCGCGTAGCAGGGAGCGCGACCTGCGGCGGTCGGATCTGCGTGGCCGTCGGCTGCGCGGCGGCGTGGATGACGCGCCGGGGTTTGATCATCGTCTGCGTGATCTGAGCGGTGAGTGGCGGCGGCAGGAGATCATCTACAAGGGGACATGGCACGCCGTGCGGGTGGGTGATCTCAACGGCGACGGGGTGCAGGAGCTGGTGGCGGCCTCTTCGACCGGGGACGGGCTTGGCCTGTGGAGTTGGTCGAAGGAGGAGCATCGCTTTGTGGCGTGGCCGGGGCAGTTGCCCAACTACGGCATCTACTACCGCCTCGATCTGGGGGATGTGTTCGATACCGGGCTGCTCGATGTGTTGGCGGTGCGCGAAAACGGCGGGGTGGAGGTGTGGTCGTTCAACCACGCCAAGGGCGAGACGGCGGCGGCAACCCCTCCGGTAGAGGGGATGCCGGCGGTGGTACATTTCGCTACCGGATCGGCGGAATTGACGCCGAAGGAGCGCAAGCAGTTTGCCGCTTGGCTTTCCACCTATGGTGCCGACTTGGGGCGTTACCGATTCGATATCGCCGGCCATGCCGATGTGCGTCCGATCCATAACACGCGCTTTCCCGATAACATGGTGCTCTCCCGCCTGCGTGGTGAGGCCATCGCCGATATGCTGGCGGATCACGGGGTGAAGCGGGCGCGGATCCGGGTTGCGGCCTTCGGCGCCTCGCGGCCGGAGAAGCCGGGGCGCACGCCGGAGGCGCTGCGATCGAACCGGCGGGTGTTGGTGCATGCCCGTCTGGTACGGCCGGCGGTCAACGGTGCCCGCATCCCCAAGATCGGCAGGCGCGCGGTCAAGCGGGATCTCTTCCACATCACCCACAACAAGGTGTTCAAAACCTACCACGGGATTCCCGACTACATTGTCGGCCCCGGCGACCAGTTGAGCTTCACCTTCTGGCTGGGGGGGAAGAGCACCACCTACAAACAGACGGTGAAGGCGGACGGCAATGTCTCGCTCCCCTATCTGGACGACCTCAAGCCGATTGCCGGGATGTCGATCATGGAGCTGGGGGATCATCTGACCAAGAAGATCTCCCGCTACCAGCGCAACCCTAGGGTCGATGTGGTGCTGCTGAAGGCGCGGAGCAAAACGGCGACCATCTTCGGCCAAGTGAAGGATCTGCAGCGTCAGCCGACCGGACCCGGCACCTACTTTCTGCACGGCAAGGAGACGCTGGTGGACTTCATCGCCCGCACCGGCGGCCCGACCCCGGCGGCGGATATGACCAAGGTGCAGGTGATTCGCGGTGGCAAGACGATCTTTCTCAATCTCGATCGCGCGATCAAGGAGGCGGATTGGTCAGAGAACGCCATCATGGAGGATGGCGATACCGTTTTCATTCCATCACGCGCCCAATCCAAGCACATGGTGTTCGTGATGGGCGAGGTGGGCAAGGCGGGGCTGGTGCAGTATGTCGGCGAGCTGCGCTTTCTGGAGGCGATCTCGCGGGCGGGCGGCTTTACCAAATCGGCCTACCAGCGCGATATTCGCATTGTGCGCCAGAACCGGGACAGCCCGCAGATCATCCCGATCAATTTCGACCGTTTCATGCACGACGGCGATCTGACGCAGAATGTGGTGTTGCACGACAAGGACGTGGTGATCGTCCCCAGCCGGCCGATCGACAACTGGAACCGCTTTATTGCCGATATCCAGCCGACGCTGACCCTGATCGCCAATCCGTTCACCACCATCAACACCATTGATCAGGCCGTGAAGGCGATCCCGGTTCCCTAGATGGCAGCGGCAGCCAGCGACAAAGCCAACAGCTATGATCTGAACCTCGACGAGTACTGGCAGATCATCGTCCGCCGCCGGTGGGTGATTCTCTTCTGTGCCGTCAGCCTCGGTGTCTTCAGCTGGATCTTCTCGTGGTTGCATCAGCCGCCGCCGATCTACAGCTCGATGGCGGTGGTGAAGCTCGATACCACGGTCGATGTCAACGCGGCCCTTGGCCAGGGGCGGCGCAAGGTGGTCGATATGGAGACCCAGCTAGGGTTGATCCGCTCCTATGCGCTGATGGAGCGGGCGGCGCGCGCGCTGGGCTATATCCCGGATGATGTCTCCAGCGACGAGGCGCGGGTGGAGCCGATCTACATCAACCGCATCATCGACCTGAAAAACAGCATTGAGGTGGATCAGGAGGGAAGCGGGGGGCTGATCACCATCACCGCGGTGTCGCCCGACGCCCCTACCGCCCAGAAGATGGCGCAGGCGGTGGCGGAAGAGTATATCAAGTTCAACAGCGAAGAGCAGAACCGCCAGATCTATGAGGCCAAAAAGTTTATCAAAAACCAGATGGCGGTGGTGGGCAAGCGGCTGAAGCAAGCGGAAGAGGAGGTGCGCGTTTTCAGTCGTGAGCACGGCATGTCGCTGGCCGGTTCCGACCCCAAGACGGTAACCAAGATCATCAACGACCTCGATAACCAGTACCGGCAGACGGTGCAGCACCTGGCGGATCTCCGTTTTACCCTGCAGCAGTTGAAAAAGCAGTTCGAGCGGGAGGATCAGGACTTCACCGCCATCACCGTGGTGGGGAAGGTAAGCAGCTACTTCGCCGCCCTGAACCAGCGGCTGATCGAGATGCAGCTCAAGCGCACCGCGCTGGCGACCGCCTACACCCGCGACCATCCGCAGATGCGGGAGTTGCAGGCGCAGGCGGACGATATCTTGGTCAACATGGTGGATGAGCTGATCAATCAGGTGCGGCTCACCCAGACGCGGGAGCGGGAGTTGAAGCGGCGGATTGCGCTCTCCACGGAGCGCTACGCCAACATCCCCAGCAACACGGCGGAGCTGGAGCGGCTTAAACGCACGGTGACGATCAACGAGGATCTGTTCAATCAACTGGAGCAGAAGTACCAAGAGGTGTTGATCCGCGAGTCGGAGCGGCAGCAGACGGTGAGCATGGTGCGGCCGGCGATGGTCTCCTATGACCGGATCAACCCGGTCAAGGTCGGTCGGACGGCGGCCGCCGGCTTCCTGCTCGGGCTGGTGCTCGGGCTGGTGATCGCGCTGATCCTCGAGGCGATGGATACCTCGATCGGCACCATCGAGGAGGTGGAGGCGTTCCTCGATCTACCGGTGATCGGCTACATCCCGCAGCTCAAGGAGGATGAGGCGATCGAGATCTTCAGCCAGCAGGAGGGGCTGGCGGTGCGCGGCGGGGCGATGGATCGGCAGATCCGGTTGATTACCCACTTCGCGCCGGCGGCGGTGATGGCGGAGTCCTACCGCAGCCTGCGTACCAACCTGCTCTTTTCGCAGGGTGGGAGCGATTGTAAGGTGCTGATGCTGACCAGCTCGACCATGCGCGAGGGGAAGAGCTCGACCTCGGTGAACCTGGCGATTGTGCTGGTGCAGCAGGGGGCGCGTGTGCTGCTGGTGGACGGCGATATGCGTAAGCCGATGGTGCACCACACCTTCGGCGTGGACAAGGGGCCGGGGCTGAGCGACTGCCTGCTGGGGCAGTATCCGTGGCGCGACGCGGTGAAACGGTTTTCCGATGTGGTGCTGGGGGAGATGGGCATCGATATGGCGATGTACACCCCGGGGCTCGATCAGCTCGAGCTCTTGACCTGCGGCAATGTCAACGCCAACCCGCCCGATCTGCTGGCCTCCAAGACGATGGATACGATGATCCGGGAGTTTCGTGACGAGTATGACTTTGTGATCATCGACATGCCGCCGACCCTGCACACCACCGATGCCACCATCCTCGCCGGAAGGGTGGATGGGGTGTTGCTGATCTACCATGTCGGTTCGGTGGTGCGCGGCGCGTTGAAGCGGGTGAAGGGGGTGCTGGAGAATGTGGGCGGCAATGTGATCGGCTTGGTGCTCAACGGGGTGCGCGGCGACATCTCCTCGGACTTCAAGTCGTTGAAGATGGATCAGTATTACGCCTACGGCTATGGCGATGGCGAGCAGGTCAAGCGGGATTGGCTGGAGCGGATCCAGCTCTGGCTAGAGGATGGCTGGGTGGTGGTGCGCGGCGTGGTGGCTGGGCAGTGGCGACAGCTGCTGGATCGGTTTCGGCGTTGATGATGATTCGCGGTTGGAAACCGCTCCTACCGCCCGTAGGAGGGGAATCCTTTCCCCGAACCCATCCATGGCCGCGATGCCGACATGATTGAATCGGGGGGTACAGATGAACGAGCAACAGCGAGAACGACGCAGGCGGCGGAGGTCAATGGTGCTGCGCAAGCGAGCGATACGCCGCTATGTGATGATTGCCTTGGCGATGGGAACGATCGGCTTTCTGGTGATGTTGGTGGAGGAGATGCTGGATTACAGCGACGAGGATCAACGGCTGCATCACCACGCGCCGTACACCGCCGGGCAGGGCGGAGCGGGCGCGCGGCAGGGGCTGAGCCCGGACGATATCAAGCGGCTGAAACACGCCGCGGATATGCTGGGGGTTGGCCGGTAGATGCCGCCGTTGTGTCGGAGATGAGCGCATCAGGGCAAGTCCTTCGATGGCTGCGATGATGGCTGCTTGCGGCGCTGTCACGATTGCCGCGCGCGGGTCGAGGTGGCGATGGCGTTAGGCACGCTGCGGGTTCCGGTTCCGCCGACCATTCTGATCACCTTTCTGCTCAGCATGGTGCTGGTCTATGCGGTCTATCTGCTGTCGCCGCAGATGGCACAGGGGCCGATTCTGATCATCGGCGCGCTGCTGGTGGTGACCATCGCCTTCACCAATATCGAGCTTTCGCTCTATCTGCTGATCCTAGCGACACTGCTGTCGCCGGAGATCACCTTCGGCGGAGCCAGCAAGGCGGAGTTGGCGGCAGGGCTGGTGGATACCACCGCCAGCCGCGGCGTTACCCTGCGTTTGGACGATATGCTGCTCTCCCTGATCTGCTTGACTTGGCTGTTTCGCATGGCGATCGACAAGGAGCTGGGCTTTCTGCGTCAGACCCCGATCAACCAGCCGATTATCTGGTACTGGTCGATATCGGTGATCGCGACGATCGTCGGCAGCTTTGATGGCAAGATCGGCATGTATGGCGCCTTTTTTCTGATCAAGTACCTCGAGTATTTTCTGCTCTTCTTCATGATTATCAACCATCTGCATGATGAGGAGACGGTGAAGCGGTTCCTCGGGGTGATGCTCTTCACCTGCGTGGTGGCATCGATCGTCGGGATCGCCCAGATCCCCAGCGGCGAGCGGGTGTCGGCGCCGTTTGAGGGGGCGGAGGGGGAGCCCAACACCTTCGGCGGCTACCTGATGCTGATGTTCTCGGTGATGCTGGGGATGTTTCTCCACACCGGCCAACGCGGCAGGATGATCAAGCTCGGCGTCATGATGGCGATCGTGCTCGTGCCGTTCATGTTCACCGAGTCGCGCAGCTCCTATCTGTCGATGGCGGTCTCCATCCTCTGTTTCTTGATTTTTTCCAATTACAAGAAACTGCTCTTCTCCCTGCTGATGATCGGCCTGCTGCTGGCGCCGGCGGTGGTGCCGAAAAATATGGTTGATCGCATCATGTTCACCTTTAGTCAGCAGCAGCAGCAGGGGCAGCTCCATGTCGGCGGGCTGAAAATCGACACCTCGACCAGCGAGCGGCTGATGGCGTGGTACAGGGTGCTGTTTGTCGATTTTCCCAAACATCCCTTGCTGGGCGTGGGGGTGACGGGCGGCCAGTTCATGGATGCGCAGTACCCCCGTGTGCTGGATGAGACGGGACTGTTCGGCTTGCTCCCCTTTTTGTGGTTGCTGCGGCGCTTCTGGGTGCTGCTCCGCCGCTGCTACCACCGCATCCGTGACCAAGAGCTGCACGGGGCGGCGCTCGGCACCCTGTGCGGCTATGCCGGCCTGTTGGTGCACGCCATCGGTGCCAACACCTTCATTATCGTGCGCATCATGGAGCCGTTCATGATCTTGATGGGGCTGCTGCTGGCGGCGCTGCTGATCGAGGATCGACGAGAGGCGGAGAGGGCGCCGGACGACGCGGCGGCGGTGAAGGCGTGATGCTGCCGCGCTTGGCCGCGCTGCTGCTGGCCCTGCTTCCGTTTGCCGTATCGGCCGGGGCGGTGACGGTGAACGGCCTGCGCATGTGGGGGGCGCCGGA
>WFMN01000237.1 GCA_015489095.1 Mariprofundaceae bacterium
AACAGCACCGTTGCGCCTCGGCCTCGTTTAACCGCTCCGGTGGCGCGCAGCCCGCCAACGCGGCCAACTCGCACGCATAGTCGGCGTGCGGCAGAGGGAGGTCGTCGCTCACATTCACCACCCGCCCCGGCCGCGGCGAGCGCATCGCCGCTAGGAGCGCCGCGACGATATCATCCACATGCACCCGGTTGGAAAAACGGGGGCGATCCCACGCCACCACCCGATAGCCCCCCCGGCGCAGCCGGCCGATCAGGTTGCGCCCGGGGCCGTAAATCCCGCTCAGCCGAAAACACTCCACCGGAGCACCGGAGGCCTGCCACGCCTGTTCCGCCTTGAGCCGTGCCAGCCCGCGGCCGGAATCGGCCAGCGTCGATCCGCGCTCCTCCACCCAGGCGCCACCGGCATCGCGATAGACACTGGTGGATGAAAGATAGCCTACCCAGCGCAACCTAGGGCAGCGGGCGACCAGCCTGCCGACCCAATCGGATTGCGGCGCGAGCCACCCATCATCCGCGCGCACAAGCGGGATCGAATCGACAATCGCCCGGCAATCGGCAAGCGGGGCAGCGTCGATCTGTTCGGGGCTTTCCGCCACCACCGTCACCCCCATCGCCCGCAACGCGGCCGCGCGCTCGGCATCGCGCGTGGTGGCCAGCACCCGACAACCGGCGGAGCGCGCCTCGGCCGCCAACCGGCCGCCGACAAACCCGCAACCCAAGATCAGCAGGGGAGAGGGAAGGGACAAGTGGGTTAATTCCGCCCCATGCGCATCTCGAAATCCTCGGGGAAGACCGCGTTGGCGTAGGCATCCTCGTAGGAGATCACATCATCCTCCACCAGCATCTGCAGGTGCTGGTCGAAACTCTGGGTGCCGTAGATGCGGTGCCCCTCTTCCAGTGCGCGCGGGATCTCCTGCGCCTTCTCCTCCCAATCGAGGATGAACTGACGGATCACCGCGTTGACGATCAAGATCTCGATCACCGCCACCCGGCCGCCGCCCTTCCGCGGCAACAGCTTTTGCACGATGATGGCGCGCAGGCTCTCGGCCATGCGTTCGATAAAGGCGTCCTGCTCTTCGGCGGAGAAGGCGCCCATCATGCGCTGGATCGTTCCCACCGCGGTGGTGGCATGCACAGTCGCCGCCACCAGATGGCCGGTTTCCGCCGCCGTCAACGCCATCTGAATCACCTTCTTGTCGCGGATCTCACCGGCTAGGATGATATCGGGCGCTTCGCGCAGGCAGTCGTTCAGCCCCTGCTCGTAGCTCTCCAAGTCGCTGCCCACCTCACGCTGGGTAACGGTGCCGGGGCAATCCACCGGATAACGAAACTCAATCGGATCCTCCAAGGTCACCACATGCACCGGACGGCGCTGGATCACCCGATAGAGCATCGCCGACAGGGTGGTCGATTTGCCCGATCCGGTGGCGCCGCCGACCAGAATCAGTCCGTTGCGGTTGTCCGCGATCTCGTTCAACACCGGCGGCAACTGCATCTTCTCGAAATTGGGGATCTCCTGCGGAATCCGTCGCGCCACAATGCCGAAACTGCGCGCCGTCGCCATCACATGGATACGGTAGTGGCTCACATCCTCCAGCGTGTACTGGCAATCGATGTTGTGCGACCCCTCCACCTTGGGCGGGTTGGGCAGTTTGCGAATCAGATGCTCGATCATCTCCACCACCTGATCGTGGGTGGGCGGCGCCATCTTCTCGGGCGGGATGGTGACCACGCGACCATCCAGCTTCATCCGAATGCGGTCGCCGGTCTTGACGATCAGATCGGAGCCGTTGTTTTTGTGCAGCAGCAGCAGCAGTTGGTCTATCAGGTGCCAGTCGTCAGCCATACCTATTCTCCTTGATCCCATCGCAAAAAGTCCGTCCATAGACCTCTTGCGAAGTCATTCTCCTTAAATCGTCAGCGAGGAGCCGTTGCCGTCTTTATCGAGCAGCTTGTCGGTGGCGCTCATCCCGCCATCCTCTTCGTTGGTCTCCAGCTTGGCCATCTTCATCTGCAGGCGGAGGTCGTTGGGCGAATCGGAGTTGCGCAGCGCCTCGATCTCGCTGATCTTGCCATCGCGCCACAGCTTGAGCAGCGCCTGATCGAAGGTGACCATGCCGTACTGCTCACCGCCGGCAATCATGGCGTCCTTGATCTCGCCCACCTCCCCCTTGAGGACCAAATCGGCGATACGCGGGGTGTTGATCAGGATCTCGATCGCCGCCGCCCGCTTGCCATCGACCGTTTTCACCAACCGCTGCGACAAAATCGCCCGCAGGTTCATCGACAGGTTCATATAGACCTGCTGATGCTTCTCTTCGGGGAAAAAGTTGAGGATGCGGTCGATCGCCTGATTGGCGTTGTTGGCGTGCAAGGTCGCCATCGCCAGGTGGCCGGTCTCGGCAAACTCGATCGCCTGCTCCATCGTCTCCTCTTCGCGGATCTCACCGAGCAGGATCACATCGGGTGCCTGCCGCAGGGTGTTTTTCAGCGCCGCTTGAAAGGTGTGGGTGTCGGTGCCGACCTCGCGCTGGGTGATGACGCACTTTTTGTGCTGATGGACATACTCCACCGGATCCTCGATGGTGATGATATGCCCCGCCTGATTGGAGTTGCGCCAATCGATCATCGCCGCCAGCGAGGTCGATTTACCGGAGCCCGTGCCGCCCACCATGATCACCAGCCCGCGCGAGCTCATCGCGATATCCTTGAAGATCTCCGGCAACTTGAGGTCGTCGATACTCATGATGGTGGTCTCGATCTTACGGATCACCATGCCGATCGCCCCCATCTGACGGAAGATATTGACGCGGAAACGGCCGATGCCGGGGTAGGAGAGCGACAGGTTCATCTCCATATCGGTGGAGAAACGCGCCTTCTGCTTGCCGCTCATCACCGAATTGGCCAACTGCTCGGTATCGACCGCGCTGAGATCGTTCTCGCCCACCCGCTGTACCGCGCCCTTGATGCGGTATCCCGGCGGCATTCCGGCGGTGATATAGAGATCGGAGGCATCCATATCCACCATGATTTTCAGCAGTTTACGGATACCAAGTTTTTTCGGTTCTTCAATCGCCATACGCGCTCCTTACCCTCGATCGCCTTGTTGTCAGGATTCCCGTCAGCCGCCGAACAGCTTTTTGTTCTGTGCCTTCTCCAACGCGGCCTGTTTGGTGATCTTCCGCTTCTGCACCAGCTCCTGCAGGCACATGTCGAGCGTCTGCATCCCGTCGCGCTGGCCGGTCTGCATCACGCTGACCAACTGCGGCAGTTTGTTCTCGCGGATGATATTGCGCACCGCCGGTGTCCCGAGCAGAATCTCGTGCGCCGCCACCCTCCCCTTGCCGTCGGCGGTGCGCAGCAGGCTCTGCGAGATCACCGCCTTGAGCGACTCGGAAAGCATGGCGCGCACCATATCCTTTTCGGCGGCGGGAAAGACATCGATGATACGGTCCATCGTTTTCGGTGCCGACGAGGTATGCAGCGTGCCAAAGACCATATGGCCGGTTTCGGCGGCGGAGAGCGCCAGGCTGATCGTCTCCAGATCACGCATCTCACCGACCAGAATCACATCGGGGTCTTCTCGCAGCGCCCCCTTGAGGGCGTTGGCAAACGACTTGGTGTGCGGCCCCACCTCACGCTGGCTGATCAGGCTGTTTTTGGTGTGGTGAACAAACTCGATCGGATCCTCGATGGTCAGGATATGCCCCTTCTCCGTTTCGTTGCGGTAGTTGATCATCGCCGCCAGCGTGGTCGATTTACCGGAGCCGGTCGGCCCCGTCACCAAGCAGATGCCCCGCGGCTCCATCGCCAGTTTCTTGAACACCGGCGGACACTTCAGTTGCTCAAGCGTCAGGATCTCGGTGGGGATGGTGCGGAACACCGCCGACATCCCGCGGTGCTGCCAGAAGGTGTTGACACGAAAACGGGCGATATCGCCCAGCGCAAACGAGAAGTCGAGCTCCAGATGTTCCTCGAAGGTTTTGCGCTGGTTATCGTTCATGATGTCGTACACCATCGCCTGCACCTCTTGGTTTTCCAGCGGCGGCACCTTGATCTTGGTCATCTCGCCATGGATCCGGATCATCGGCGACTCTCCCGCCGAAACATGGAGGTCGGAGGCTCCGTTTTTCACCGAAAATGCCAGCAGTTCAGAAATATCCATTGCGATCTCCTTCTCGCCCGTTACAGATTATTCGGAAGGCAAACTACCCGCCGCGACAACCATTGCAACTGGTGGCACGCTCCGGTTGACATCGCATCGCGCTGCTTCAAAGATGACGACTTCGCGAGAAGTCGGCATCGCGGCCACGGATGGGGTTCGGGGAAAGGATTCCCCTCCCACAACATATTGCGTGAACAAGGAGACGGGAAGCAAATTGCAAGCGATCATGATTCAAGGCACCGCCTCCGGCGTGGGAAAATCGGTACTGGTGGCGGGATTGTGCCGTCTGTTGGCGCGCGAGGGGGTGCGGGTCGCCCCGTTCAAGCCGCAAAACATGAGCAACAACGCCGCCGTCACCGCCGATGGTGGCGAAATCGGCCGCGCGCAGGCGTTGCAGGCGCTGGCGTGCGGCATCCCCCCCACCACCGAGATGAACCCGGTATTGATCAAGCCCGAAGCCGACCACCGCGCCCAACTGGTGGTGCGCGGCCAAGCGGTGGGAACACTACAGGCCGAGCGCTTCCGCCAAGATCGCATCGCCCTGCTCGACACAGTACTGGAAGCCTTCGCATCGCTTCGGCAGCAGTATGATGTGATCATCATCGAAGGTGCCGGCAGCCCAGCCGAACCCAACCTGCGCGCGGGCGATATTGCCAACATGGGATTTGCCGAAGCGGCGGACATTCCGGTGTGGCTGGTGGGCGATATCGACCGCGGCGGCGTCTTTGCCGCGCTCAAAGGCTCGCTCGACCTGCTCTCCCCTTGCGAACGCAACCGGGTGGCGGCGCTGCTGATCAACCGCTTTCGCGGCCATCGCGCACTGCTGGACGAGGCGCTCGACTGGCTGAAGGAGGTCACCAACAAACCGCTGGCGGGGGTCATCCCGTGGCTACCGCTCGAACTTCCGGAAGAGGATGCCCCCTACCGCCACCACGCTACAGCAACCGAGGACAACACCACCTTCCACATCGCGGTGATCGCCTACCCCCGCATCTCCAACCACGACGACATCGACCCGCTGGCGGCGGAACCGGGCGTCACCCTCCGTTTTGTACGCGAGGCCGACGCGCTGCAGCCGGCCGATGTGGTGATCCTCCCCGGTTCCAAACATGTCCGCTCCGATCTCGCCTGGCTCAAGGCGCGGGGGTTTGAGCGCGCCATCACCCGCCACCTGCGTTACGGCGGCAAACTGCTCGGTATCTGCGGCGGCATGCAGATGCTGGGAGCGCGGATCATCGATGACGGTGTCGAAGGGGGCTGCGTCCGCGGGCTGGGGCTGCTGCCACTGACCACCACCATGCGGAATGAGAAGACCCTGCGCCAGATCGACCAACCGGCGGCGTGGCCGGGCAACCATCGGGTCACCGGCTACGAAATCCACCACGGCCAGGGCGAAGGCGATGCGCCGTTTCCGTTCGCCGCCATCTCCGATGATCGCCAATGCCTCGGCAGCTATATCCACGGGCTTTTTACGCAGGGAGGCTTCCGCCGCGACTGGCTGGCCGCGATGGGATACCACGGCGGCACGGATGAGGATCACAGCGCGCGCACCATCGCCTCGCTCGACCTGCTGGCGGACACGCTGCAACGGGAATTGGAGCCATCGCTGCTCGCACCGCTGCTGTCCGCATCCACGCGCCGTGATCGTTAGCCTCGCCCTGCTGTTGGAGTGGTGGCTGGGCGACCCGCCCAACCGCTGGCATCCGGTGGCGTGGTTCGGCCGTTGGCTCGGCTGGTGCCAGCACCGCACCTACGGCGACCATTGGCAACACGGCGTCGCCGGCTGGCTGCTGGCCATCCTCCCGCCGCTGGCCGCTATCGTGTTGGTTCATCATCTGATCGGCTGGCCGTGTGATATCATCCTGCTCTGGCTCGCCATCGGCTGGAAATCGCTCTTTATCCATGTGACGCGGGTGCTGGACGCCCCCACGGTGGAAGCCGCGCGCCGCGCGGTGGCGATGATCGTCAGCCGCGACAGCGGTGCGATGACGCGCGAAGCGTGCGATCGCGCCGCGCTGGAATCGCTGGCGGAAAACAGCTGCGACGCGGTCATCGCCCCCCTCTTCTGGTGGTTGATTGCAGGTTCAGTCGGCGCCGCCGCCTACCGCATGATCAACACCCTCGACGCCTCGTGGGGCTACCGCAACGCCCGCTACCGCCACTTTGGCACCCTCGCCGCACGGGTCGATGATGCCGCCAACTGGATCCCCGCCCGCATCACCGCCCTGCTGCTGCTCGCTTGCGGCAAGTGGGTCGCGTGGCAAACGGTAAAACAGCAGGCCGCCACCCACCCCTCGCCCAACGCCGGCTGGCCGGAGGCGGCGCTCGCCTTTGCCGCCGACATCCGCCTCGGCGGCCCGGTACGGCGCGGCGGCCGCGAGGAGCAGCGGCCATGGTACGGCGCCAACCCGCACCCCATCACCCCGGCCGGCAGCCGACGCGCCTTGGCTATCGTGCAACACGCCCTGCTGTCGGCGGCGGCAATCACCTTTCTGCTCTCCCTTGTTTTCTAAACCGCTGCCGCACGGCGGCAATGTCGAGCAGATGGCCGCCCGTTGGGGGTGCCG
>WFMN01000238.1 GCA_015489095.1 Mariprofundaceae bacterium
ATGCGCGATTTCGCCTTCAGCGAAGGGTTTGCCATGACCAGCGAGCAGCTGGAGGCCGCCGATCAGGTGGTGATCCTGGGTTCGGATCTGCGTCAACGGCTGCCGCTGGTGATGCAGCGGCTGCGTAAACGGGTCAATAACGGGAAGCCGGTGGTGCGCATCGGCGCGATGCACTACCGTACCGACTGCAAGCTGACCACCGATCTGCTCATTCGTCCGCGCGACTGGCATGCGGTGATCGCCCGCGCCATGGAGCAGATGAGCAGCGTCGGCAAAACCGCGGCCGGCATGGATGCGTGGCTGGCCAAGGTTCGCGACCGCCACGAGGCGGGGAAGGCGCTGGCCGACGCCTTGATTACCGACTCCTGCGCCCTGCTGGTGGGCGAAGAGATTCGCAGCCACAAGGATGCGGCGGCGCTGATCTACGGGCTGGATCTGTTGATGCGGGCGTGCGGCCATGCCGAGGCGGAGACCGACGGTCGCAACCTGATCCCCCCCGGAATGAACGCGCAGCCGCTGGAGCAGCTGTTTGGCGACCGGCGGGCGAGTGTCGGCACCCTGCTGGAGCAGGCGGCGTCGGGCGAGCTCGATACCCTGCTGTTGATCGGCAGTGATCCGCTGGGGGACGGGCTCTTTCCGGCGGAGTTCCAGCAGGCGGCCGAGCGCTGCGCGATCATCCAGATCGCCGCCGTCGATTGCGCAAGCAGCGCCGGCGTCGATATCCAACTGCCCTCCACCTGCTATGCCGAGGTGGATGGCACCTTCGTCAATATGGCTGGGCGGTTACGGAAATCGTCGCTGCCGCTCACTCCGCCGGAGGGGGAGGGGCGCCCGTTGTGGAAGGTGATGATGCGGCTGCTGCAGGCGATGGGTGGGGCGCTGCCCGCGGTGTCGCTGGAGGAGTTGCGCGCCCACTGCGATCGTCTGATTCCGGGGGCGAGCAAGGCGTGGGACGGAACCCCGACCGATAGCTGGCTGATGCCGCCTAGCCGTCATCGCAAGGCCAACTTCCTGCCGTCGCAACAGCCGCCGACCAAACCGCTGGATCTGGTCAGCCGCTACTCCATGTACCGCGAAGGGGCTTGGGCGCGGGCCTCCGACCTGCTGGTCGATGCCGGGAAGCTGCATGCGCTGGCGGATCTGATCGTCCATCCCGATACCCTGAAGCAGGCCGGTTATGCGCCGGGAGATGCGGTCACCATCCGCACCTACCACGGCGATTTCCGTCACCACATCGGGGTGCGTGACGATGTCTCCAAGGGGGTACTGTTTATCGCGCGGCGCGGTGTCGCCGGGGTGTTGTCGAGCGACAGCGAGGCGGAGTTGTTGTCCCCCGGTGAGGATTCCTGATGGAGGCGCGGCTATGAGTATCCTCGAGATCGCACAGCAGGCGGGTATCTGGGCGCTGGAGATCTTGGCCATCACCGTGCCGGTGGCGCTTTCGGTCGCCTACATCACCTACATGGAACGGCGCATTATCGGTTGGATGCAGATTCGCAAAGGGTGCAACCGTGTCGGCTGGGCGGGGCTGCTGCAACCGATCGCCGACGGGCTGAAGTTGTTCCTGAAGGAGTCGATCATCCCCAGTACGGCCAACAAATGGATGTTTGTTGCCGCGCCGGTGATCGCGCTGGTTCCCGCGCTGGCGGCCTATGCGGTGATTCCGTTTGGCGAGACGACGCTGTTCGGCATCTGGGAGCGCAAGCATGTGATGGCGATCGCCAACCTCAATATCGGCATCCTCTATGTGATGGCGGTCGGTTCGCTGGCGATCTACGGTATCCTGTTGGCCGGTTGGGCGTCGAACTCCAAATACGCCCTGATCGGGGCGGTGCGCGCGAGCTGTCAGATGATCTCCTACGAGGTGTCGATGGGGTTCGCCATCGTCTGCGTGCTGATGTTGGCGGGGTCGATGAACCTGTCGGCGATCGTGAACGCGCAGGCGGGCGGCTTCTGGCACTGGTATATTATCCCGCTCTTTCCGATGTTTCTGGTCTATTTTATCTCCGGCTGCGCCGAGACCAACCGCTCGCCATTCGATCTGCCGGAGGGCGAGGCGGAGCTGGTGGCCGGCTTTTTTGTCGAGTACTCCGGCATGTGGTTCGCCACCTTCTCGCTGGCGGAGTACGCCGCCATGATCCTGATCAGCCTGATGACCAGCATCATGTTCCTCGGCGGTTGGCATGCGCCGATTCCGGCACTCGATTTCATTCCGGGAACGGTGTGGCTGCTCGGCAAGACCGCTTTCTTCATCTTCGTCTTTATCTGGTTCCGCGCCACCTTCCCGCGCTACCGTTACGACCAACTGATGCGGCTGGGGTGGAAGGTGTTTCTGCCGTGGACGCTGATCTGGATCGCCGTGATCGGTGTCGCCACCTACACCCCGCTTCTGTCCGACATCGTCGGCTTCTGGCAGCCGTGGAGGTGATGGGATGAACTTCGTGCAACGCCATATCAAAACATGGCTGCTGACCGAGTTGGTGCGCGGCTTGATGCTCACCGGCAAGTATCTGTTCAAGAAAAAGATCACGGTGGAGTACCCCGAGGAGAAGACCCCGCTCTCCCCCCGCTTCCGCGGGCTGCACGCCCTGCGCCGCTACGACGATGGCGAGGAACGCTGCATCGCCTGCAAGCTGTGCGAGGCGGTCTGCCCGGCGTTGGCCATCCTGATCGAGTCGGAGGAGCGCGATGACGGCAGCCGCCGCACCACCCGTTACGACATCGATCTTACCAAGTGCATCTTCTGCGGCTTCTGCCAAGAGGCGTGTCCGGTGGATGCCATCGTCGAAACCCAAGAGTTTGAGTACGCTTCCGAGAGTAGAAAGCAACTCTACTACACCAAAGCGATGCTGCTGGATGTGGGCGAGCGTTACAAGGCGCAGATCAGCGCCAACATCGCCTCCGAAGCACGCTACCGGTAACCGCTGATGTTAGAACCGCTCTTTTTCAATCTGTTCGGTGGGCTTGCCATTCTGGCGGCAACGCTGGTGGTGGTCTCGCGCAACCCGATGCACTCGGTGATGTGGCTGATCTTCTGCTTTTTCAATTCGGCGGGGCTCTTTTTTCTGTTGGGCGCCGAGTTCATCGGGATCATTACCATCTTGGTCTATGTCGGTGCGGTGATGGTGCTGTTTGTCTTCGTGATCATCCTGCTCGATGTCAATATCGCCCGGATGCGGGCGGGGTTTGTGAAGAGCCTGCCGATCGGCGGGCTGATGGCGCTGATGCTCTTTATCGAGATGGCGGCGGCGGGCGTGAGCGGGGTCTTTTCGTCCGCCACCATGGGGCAGGCGGTGCAGTTCGGACAGGAGGTCAACAACACCGCGGAGATCGGCAAGGAGCTCTATACCCGCTACCTGCTCGGATTCGAGCTGGCGGCGGTGATTCTGCTCGCGGCGCTGGTGGGCGCGGTGGTGCTTACCCTGCGCAGCCGGAAGGATGCCAACTACCAGGATATCGCCGCGCAGGTGGCGGTGAAGAAGCGCGATCGTCTGCGCAAGGTGAGGATGTAGGTATGGTTCCACTCTCTAGCTATCTTATCGTCGGTGCCGCGCTCTTTTCGATCGGGGTGGTGGGGCTCTACCTCAATCGCAAGAATGTGATCACCATCCTGATGTGCATCGAGCTGATCCTGCTGGCGGTGAACATCAACTTTGTCGCCTTTTCCCATTTTCTCAACGATCTTGGCGGGCAGGTGTTTGTCTTCTTCGTGCTGACGATCGCCGCCAGCGAGGTCGCGGTCGGTCTGGCGATTCTGACCGCGTTCTACCGCCTACGCCGCTCCATTGATGTGCAAGACATCAATTCGTTGCAGGGGTAAGCCGTGTCCATGACCCTCAGTAGTACCGAGCTGCTTACCATCCCGCTGCTGCCGCTGTTGGCCTCGATTGTGGTGGGGCTGTTCGGCAAGCGGCTGCAAAACAGCCTCTCCCACTGGATCTGCTGCAGCGGCGTGGTGGTCTCCGCCCTGCTGTCGGTGCATGTGTTCCTGCAGGTGGCCGATGGCGCCAGCTTCTACGGCAACTTCTGGACTTGGATCGTCTCCGGCGATTTGGTGGTGCCTATCGGCATGATGATCGACCAACTCACCGCGGTGATGATGATTACGGTCACCATCGTCGCCGCCTGCGTGCATGTGTACACCATCGGCTACATGCACGGCGATCCCGGCTACACCCGTTTTTTCTCCTATATTTCCGGCTTTACCTTCTCCATGCTGGTGCTGGTGATGGGCAACAGCTTCTTCACCCTCTTCTTCGGCTGGGAGGCGGTGGGGCTGGTCTCCTACCTGTTGATCGGCTTCTGGTTCAAGCGCGAGAGCGCCACCTTCGCCGCGCTCAAGGCCTTTATCGTCAACCGGGTTGGCGACTTCGGCTTCGCCATCGGTATATTGGCCGTCTGGTACTACTTCGGCACCGTCGAGTACCACGAGGTGTTTGCCCAGATGCCCGCCTTTCTGGCGCGGCACTACAGCCTCGGGTTCATGGATTGGCATGTATCCGCCATCACCTTCATCTGCTTGGCGCTTTTTGTTGGCGCCATGGGCAAAAGCGCGCAGGTGCCGCTCCATGTCTGGCTGCCGGACTCGATGGAGGGTCCCACCCCGATCTCCGCGCTGATCCACGCCGCCACCATGGTGACGGCCGGTATCTTCATGGTGGCGCGGCTGTCGCCGATGTTCGAGTATTCCGAGACCGCGTTGGCGGTGGTGACGGTAGTCGGCGCGTTGACCGCCTTTATCTGCGCCACCATCGGCTTGGTGCAGAACGATATCAAGCGGGTGATCGCCTACTCCACCTGCTCCCAGCTCGGTTACATGTTTGTCGCCTGCGGGGTGTCGGCCTACGGCGTCGGCATCTTCCACCTGATGACCCACGCTTGGTTCAAGGGGCTGCTCTTTCTCGCCGCCGGTTCGGTGATCCACGCGGTGATGGCCGATCAGGACATTCGCCGCATGGGGCAGTTGCGTAGTTACATGCCGATCACCTACATCACCATGCTCGTCGGCGCGTTGGCGCTTTCCGGTGTGCCGCCCTTCGCCGGTTTCTGGTCCAAGGATCTGATCATCGAGGCGGCCTCCGTGCGTCACATGGGGTGGGTGAGCGAGTTCGCCTACTGGGCGCTGCTCTTCGGGGTGATCTTTACCGCGTTTTACACCTTCCGCATGTTTTTCCTCACCTTTCACAACTCCGACCGGGTGCCGGCCAAGACCAAGCCCCATCTGCACGAGTCGCCCAAGGTGATCACGGTGCCGCTGGTGATCTTGGCCGTGGGTGCCGCGCTGACCGGATGGTGGGGGGCGGATATCCTCAATCTTCCGGGCGAGGGTGGAGAGGGCTTCTTCGGCCACAGCATCTTTGTGCTGCAAGCGCACAACCCGATGTTAACTCTGGAAGAGATAGAGCTGAACCACAGCGGTGGAATTTGGCTGGAGATGGGGGCGCTGATCATGGCGGCCATCGGCATCGGCCTGGCGTGGCTGATGTACTACAAGCCATCCGATCTACCGGCCAAGGTGGCCGAATCCTTTCCCGGTATGCACCGCTTCCTGCTGGATAAGTGGCGTTTTGACGAGCTTTACTGGCGGATCTTTGTGTTGCCGGCGCGGGCGATCGGCTCCTTTTTGTGGCAGAAGGCGGATCTCGCCTTCATCGACCGCGGCATCATTCACGGCGGCGTTATCGACACCATCGCCACCGCCGCCGGCAGGTTGCGCCAGATGCAGAGCGGCTTTGTCTATCACTACGCCTACGCCATGGTGCTCGGCCTGTTCGGGCTGGTCACTTGGCTGATGGTAGGAAACTGATCATGGAACTGAACAACGCGCTCGGAATGCCGATCCTTACCATCAGTATCTTCCTACCCACGCTGGGGGCGATCGCCATCTGGCTGTTGGCGCGGAACGACCAGCAGGTGCGCTGGGGGGCGCTGGCGGTGTCGGTGGCCACCTTCGTGGTCACGCTGCCGCTGCTCTTTTCGTTCGACACCACCACCGCCCACATGCAGTTCGAAGAGCTGCACCCGTGGATCCGCAGCTTTCATGTCAACTACCACCTTGGTGTCGATGGCATCTCGATGCCCTTTATCCTGCTGACCAGCATGTTGACGGTGATCTGTATCGTGTCGGCGTGGGAGTGCATCACCACCCGGGTGCGCGAGTACATGATCGCCTTTCTGGTGCTGGAGACCACCCTGATCGGCGTCTTCGCCGCCTTGGATGCGGTGCTGTTCTACTTCTTCTGGGAGGCGATGCTGATCCCGATGTACCTGATCATCGGTATCTGGGGCGGCAAAAACCGGGTCTATGCCACCATCAAGTTCTTCCTCTACACCTTTGCTGGCTCGGTGTTGATGCTGCTGGCGCTGCTGGCGATGTATTTCAAGGCGGGGCACACCTTCTCCATCCTCGATTTGATGGCCTACCCGTTTGATTTTACCTGGCAGTTCTGGATCTGGATCGGCTTCTTTGTCGCCTTTGCGGTCAAGGTGCCGATGTGGCCGGTGCATACCTGGCTGCCCGACGCCCACACCGAGGCGCCGACCGCCGGCTCGGTGATTCTGGCCGGTATCCTGCTGAAGATGGGCGCCTACGGCTTCCTGCGTTTCTCGCTGCCGATCTGCCCCGACGCCTCGCAGTACTTCGTGCCGATGATGGTCGGGCTGTCGCTGATCGCCGTGATCTATATCTCGCTGGTGGCGATGATGCAGAAGGATATGAAGCGGCTGATCGCCTACTCCTCCATCGCCCACATGGGCTTTGTCACCTTGGGAACCTTCATGTTCACCCAGCAGGCGATGGAGGGGGCAGTGGTGAACATGATCAGCCACGGTTTTGTCGCCGCGGCGCTCTTCCTCTGTGTGGGGGTGATGTATGATCGGCTCCATACCCGCGAGATCGCCGCCTACGGCGGGGTGGTCAATGTGATGCCGAAGTTCGCGCTGGTGATGATGATCTTCGCCATGGCCAATGTGGCGCTGCCGGGAACCTCCTCGTTCATCGGCGAGATCATGGTGCTGCTCGGTACCTTCAACGCCGATCCGGCGGGGCTCGCCACCTCCGCCAAGTGGGTGGCGATCGCGGCGGCCTCCAGTGTCATCCTCTCCGCCTGTTACATGTTGTGGATGTACAAGCGGGTGATCTTCGGCGATATCGTCCACGACAGCGTCAAGTCCATGCCCGATATCAGTTGCCGCGAGCTCGGGTTCTTTTTGCCGCTGATCGCGCTGGTGATCTGGATGGGGCTCTACCCCACGCCGGTGCTCGATCTGATGCACGCCACCGTCGCCCATCTGGTGGATCAGGTCTCCACCAGCAAGCTTCCCGCCGCCGAGCTGTTGTCCGCCGGCGGCTCGGCCATCATGCCCGGCGGCCATCATCCGGCGGGGATGTGAGGTAACATGTCCAAGATCCAATTCCCTTTCCCCTTTCCCGAGCACCTTTCGATCATGGTGCCAGAGATCTTCGTCGCCGCGATGGCGATGGCGGTGCTGTTGTGGTCGCTTTTTCTGCCCAAGGAGAAGCACACCATCACGGCGTGGATGGGGATCGCCACCTGTGCCGCCACCATCCCGCTCTTGTTGTCGCAGGCGGGGTCGATCGGCCTGATGACCTTCTACGGCTTCTTTATCCTCGACCCGTTCGCGGTCTTTGCCAAGCTGCTGCTAGTGGTGGCGACATTGGTGGCGATGGTGCTCTCCATCGACTACATGCGCGGCGAGAAGCATATGCCCGAATATTACGCCATGATGCTCTTCACCCTGCTCGGCGTGATGTTCATGGCCTCGGCGACCAACTTCGTCATGATGTACCTCGGCATCGAGCTGATGGCGCTGGCGGTCTATGTGTTGGTGGCCTACCAGCGCGAGATGCTGCGCTCCTTGGAGGCGGCGTTGAAGTACTTCATCCTAGGCTCGCTCTCCTCCGGTATGATGCTCTACGGCATGACCTTTATCTACGGGATTACCGGCCAGTTCGATTTCGAGGCGATCGGCATCGCGCTGCAGGGGGTGGGCGAGGATGGCCGCTTCGCCATGCAGTTGGGGATGCTGTTCATCATCGCCGGGCTGGCGTTCAAGCTCTCGGTGGCGCCGTTTCACATGTGGACGCCCGACGCCTATGAGGGGGCGCCGACGCCGGTGACCGCCTTCATGTCGGTGGTGCCCAAGGTGGCGGGGTTTGTGCTCTTCATCCGCTTTCTGGTCGAGGCGCTGCCGGTGTTGCAGCACGACTATGTGCAGGTGCTGACGGTGTTGGCGCTGCTGACGATGGCGGTGGGCAATATCGCGGCTATCGCCCAGCGTAATATCAAGCGCATGCTGGCCTACTCCACCATCGGCCACGTCGGCTTTGTGTTGCTGGGGCTGATCGCGGCCAACGCCGATGGCTACGCCGGCATCCTCACCTACATGACCATCTACCTGTTCATGACCATGGGCGCGTTCGCCATCATCATCCTGATGCGGCGCGATGGCTTGGAGGGCGAGTTGATCGAGGAGTACGCCGGGATGTCCAAGGTGCGGCCGGGCTACGCCTTTGCCATGGCGGTGATGATGTTCTCGCTGGCGGGGATCCCCTTTCTGGGCGGCTTCTGGGCCAAGTACGCGGTCTTTATCGCCGCGGTGGAGTCCGGCCATGTGGTGCTGGCGCTGACCGCGCTGCTCTTCTCCGCCATCGGCGCCTTTTACTACCTGCGTGTGGTCAAATACATCTATTTCGATGAGGCCAAGCACGATTTTGCCTTTCGGAGCAACAGTGCTGTGCAGGTGGTGGTAACGGTCTCCACCATCATGATTATCGCCCTAGGCCTCTTCCCCGGGCCGCTGATGGAGATCTGTCACCAAGCGTTGATCGGCCTAGTCTAGGTTAGCCATTCATCTCATCCCATGCGCTGCCCGCTGGCGGCGTTGAACATGCTCATGTGCTGGTAGCACACTAAAGCGTGTTCGCCTTGCCAGCGAACACCCCATGGGCGATATGAACGGCTAACATCGGCGGCGGATTGTTACTGAGCAGATCGCAAAAAGTCCACGGACGGACTTTTTGCGGTGGGATCATAGGATGTGCGGTTGGAGGCTGTTCACCCTGACGCGGGGGCTAGATGATCGACACCTCGACCTTTCGCCCCAGAACCGAAGCAAACCGTTCTAGGGTGGACAGTTTGATATCCTCGGAGTGATTCTCGATCCTTGAGATCGCCGATTTTTTGGTGTGCAGCCGTTTGGCTATTTCTTCTTGGGTTAAGCCCGACGCCTCTCGGGCTTGGCGGAGCAGCGCGCCGATCTTGAACGCTTGGTAGCCTTCTTCGTAATCTTCCCTGAAGTCGGGATCGACAGCTTTCCGTTCACTGACATATTGTTGTAAGTCGCTCATTGCGGCCTCCTGTTGGGATACTCCTTTTTCCGTGATTCTGCGATCTGGATCTCTTTTTTGGGTGTCTTTTGTGTTTTCTTTTGGAACCCGTGATTCAGGATCACTACGCTTTCACCATCGAAGAAGCCCAGCAGACGAAATATGTCATTCCCGCACTGTACGCGGACTTCCCATATATCGTCTGTGTTTACGAGTTTCTTGAAATATTTGGTTGGAACAACCGGCATCTCTTCGATCAGCCGAAGTGTCCATGTTACTTTCCGCGCCTGTTTTCCGGACAGGGAGTCCAAAAAGTCTATAATCGGGCACGCGCCCGAGTCAGAGCGATAGAACCGGATCGTTCTCATTCGCCAATGTTAACACAGAGGTAAACATGCTGCAATGGTGGTTTCAGGTCTAACTCGTCGCCACGGTGGGGTTGACGATCGCGAACTATTGTTGAGCAGATCGCAAAAAGTCCGTCCATGGACTTCTTGCGAAGTCGTCATTGTTGCGCTTTCCCGTCTCCCATGGCGCTGCGGTCGATCGATTGCACCCGTAGTGACTGGTCATAGACCACCGTGACATGGCGGTTGCGCAGTTCGCCGGTCGCCTCATCCTCGTAGGACTCCACATAGACGGCGCGGTTGGGGTGCAGGATATCCTTGAGCACCGGTGTCCCCAGCAGGGTCTCGACGCGAAAACGGGTATCACCGACACTGATCGCCTCCACCTGCTTGCTGTGCAGCACATTGCCCTGTTGCACCGGGGTTTTCAGGCAGCCGGAGAGCGACAGCCCCACCATCAGCGGCAGCCATGCCAACGGATGGCGCCTCAACATTGCGGACACGGCCCGCGATGACCGGCATCCAGCAGCTTCACATAGTCGGCGACGCCCGCCTCCAGCTCCCACCGCGGTTGCCAGTCGAGCAGTTGGCGGCTATCGCGCAGATCCGCTTCGGTGTGGTTCTGGTAGAAGTCGAACGGGTTGTCGAAATACTCCACCTCCACCTCCACCCCCATGCTGCCGCGCAGGGCGTCGATCACATCGTTGAAGCAGCGAGCCCTGCCCGAGCCGACATTGCACACCCCCGATCGGGGGGCGGTCAAGGCGGCGAGGTTGGCCGCCACCACATCGCGGATATAGACAAAGTCGCGCCGCTGCTCGCCATATTTGAACAGCCGCGGGCGCTTTCCTGCCCGAATCTGCTCGTAGAGCTGCAGCATCATCGACGCGGTCTTGTTGCCGCTGCGTTCGTTTTTATGCCGTTCTCCCGGTCCGTACACATTGAAGTAGCGCAGGCCGATGATCACCGACGGATGGCGCCGATACCAGCGGGCGGCGATGCGATCCATCGCCAGCTTGGAGAAGCCGTAGATGTTTTCCGGTTCCTCGCCCTTGCCGATGGCGTTGGGGGCGGGGGAGTTGCCATAGACCCCGGCGGAGGAGGCGTAGATCAGGCGGGTGCGCGACGCCGCGGTGGCGGCGAGCAGCTTGGCGAAGGCGTTGGTGTTGACCTCCACCATCCGCCGCTGATCCATCACCGTGGTGTCGGTGATGGCGGCCTCGTGAAACACTGCCGAGAAGCGGCCGGCGGCGATCTCATCGAGCAACTGCGCATCGTCGCAATCGGCGGCGCGTAGCTCACAGTCGAGCGGGCGCAGGTTGCGCCAGTCGCCGGAAGAGAAGTCATCGACCACCACCACATCGGTGTTGGGGCGCGCCAGCAGCGCGGCGGTAATGTTGGCGCCGATAAAACCGGCACCGCCGGTGACAAGGATGCGGTCCTGTTGTGGGTTCACGCTTGTTGCTCCTGTTGGGGTGAATTCGCGATGCCGCGCCATTCGCGCTGCAGGTGTTCCAACGCGTGGATGGTGGCATCGTTGCAGATGCGGTAGCCGACACGGCCGTTGACGGCGGAGATCACGCTCAACGGGGAGTTGCCGCGCACGGCATCGGCGGTAAGCCCCGCCTCCGCCATCAGGCGGGCGATCCACATCCCCAAGCCGGGCAGTTGGGCGATCTCCACGGCGTTGATCAGTTGCCGGCAGCGGTCAACCGGCACCTGATCGCCGGTTGCCCGCGACAGCGCTTCGGCATCCTCGCCGACAAAGGAGGCGAGCGGACGGCAGAGCAGTTGAAAGATGACGCGCTCCCGCTCCGAGAGCAGCTCGCGATCCTCCTGCAGCGGGAAGACGCCCGGCAGCGATTGCACCGCGCCCATCACCCCTCCTTGTAGGCGGTGTCGCCGGCGATGTAGGCGTATTTCAGCGCCCATTTGTTGATGGTGCAGCCCAAGCGGGTGGAGCCGGTCAGGTTGGCGCGGCGCAGCTTGGCTCCGCGAAGGTCGGCTTGGTTGAGGTTGGCGTAACGCAGATCGGCCTCGTAAAGATTGGCGCCGCGAAGATCGGCGCCCTGCAGGTTGCTGCGGCTTAGGTTGGCGCCGGAGAGGTTGCAGCGTTGCAGGTCGGCTCCCGCCAGTTGCGCGCCGGAGAGGTTGCAGCCGGAAAAGTCCATGCCGGCGAGCGACGCCCCCTCCAGTGAGTCTCCTGCCGCTACTTGTTCTACAACGGTGGCCACATTTGTCATCAGCTTCTCCTCGCAATGGTCATCAGATGGCGATGGTATCATGGATGCCGACCGCTTTCAACATCGGCAGGGCTATAAGCCGGATTGAAAGAAGTTGTCGTCGTCCCCGTTGCGCTCAGCCTTGGCCGGGGGGGCAACCTGGGTGGGCGCCGTGCCGACGCGAAACGCCTCCAGAAAGGGGTGTTTGGTGCGATCGCCAGCCCGGGCGCCGGTTTTGGGGTCGATAGCCACCCACTCCACCCCCGGCGGCGCCACAAAATCGGCCTTGGGCAGACCTTGGTGGAACGCCTGCATCGCCTTGAGCCAGATCGGCAGCGCCGCGTGGGCGCCGGTTTCGTGCCGTCCCATGGTGGAGGGGACATCGCGCCCGGTCCAGACGCCGGTGAGAATCTGCGGGGTAAAGCCGATGAACCATGCGTCCACCTGCTTGTTGGTGGTGCCGGTTTTGCCGGCGGCGGGGCGGTGCAACGCGCGCGCCCGCCGGCCGGTACCGCGCTGGATCACCCCGCGCATCATGTTGGTCACCAGAAAGGCATCGACACGGTCGAACACCCGCTCCGCCGGTTTCATCGACGCGTTGACCGCCAGCACCGGGTCGGCGTGGCAGACCTTGCAACGGAATCCGGCCACCGCGCGGTGGACGGTGGTACCGTTGCGATCCTGCACCTGCTGGATGGTGACCGGGCGCCACTTCTCTCCCCCCTTGGCGAGGGTGGCGTAGGCCATGGTCAGCTCATCCAGCGGCACCTCGGTCGCGCCCAGCGCCATCGACAGTTGGGCGGGAAAGGTGCGCGAGAAGGGGAGCTGCGCCAGCTTGCGTTGAAAGGTCTCCACCCCGATCTGCTGCAGCACCTTCACCGCCACCAGATTGCGCGAATGCTCGAGCGCGTTGCGCAGCGTCACCGCGCCGGCGAAGCGGTTTTTGTAGTTCTCCGGCCGCCAGAACTGCTCGGCGGACTGCTGGGCGAAGACCAGCGGGGTGTCCATCTCGATGGTGGCGGGGGTCAGCCCCTGCTCGATCGCGGTGGCGTAGAGCAGCGGTTTGAAGGCGCTTCCCGGTTGCCGTTTGGCCTGGCTTACGCGGTCGAATCCGCCGAACTTGTAGTCAAAGCCGCCCACCCGCGCCAGCACGGTGCCGCGATGCAGATCGAGGCTGTAGAGCGCCGCCTCCACCGACGGCTGCTGCGTTAGCCGTACTCCCCCCTTGTCGGTGCCTTGCAGCCAGATGGCGTCGCCCACCCGCCAGGTGGTGGCGGCCGGCGGGGTGTCTGTCTCCCGTTTCTCCGGCTTCTGCCACTGCCATTTCGGCTTGGGCAGCTGCCACTGATCGACGCCGTCGTTGACCAGCAGGCCGCCATCGTCGGCGATGGCGGTGATCAGCGCCGGCGCCAGCTCCCACGGCTGCGGCACCCCGTCGCTGCCCCACGGCTTGGCCGCCGCCCACTGCCGCAACTGCCCCTGCCGCGCCCCCTCAGGCAGATGGCGCGGCGGGCGATAGCGCTGCCGCTGCTCGATCGCCAGCACCCCTTGGCGCAGGGCGTGTTGCGCCGCGATCTCCTTCTCCGGCTGGTAGGGTACCAGAATGGTGAGCCCCTGGCGGCGCAGCGTGCGTTTGCCGAAGCGGGTCTGCAGTTGATTGAGGATGGCGCTGCCGTAGGCGTTGTTGAGCCGGTTCTCCGGCAGAGGGGCGAGCCTGACCGGTTCATCCATCGCCGCCGCTACCTGCTTGCGGGAGGCGAAGCCGTTGCGCGCCATCTGCTGCAACACCCAGTTGCGCCGCTGGATCGACTTGGCGAGGTTGATGTGGGGGGCGTAGCGCCCCGGCGCCTTGGGCAGCCCGGCCAGCATGGCGCACTCCGCCAAGGTCAGTTCGTCCAACTGCTTGCCGAAGTAGCGCCACGCCGCGGATGCCACGCCATAGGCGCCGCGACCCAGATAGATCTGATTGAGGTAGAGCGACAGGATCTCATCCTTGGAGAGCCGCTTTTCGATGCGTTCCGCCAGAATCAGCTCGCGAATCTTGCGGCTGTAGGAGCGTTCGGAGGTGAGCAGAAAGTTTTTCGCCACCTGCTGGGTGATGGTGGAGCCGCCCTGCACGGTGTGCCCCGCCTTGAAGTTGGCCACCGCGGCGGCGAAGATGCGCGCCGGGTTGACGCCGGGGTGCTGGTAAAAGTGCTCATCCTCCGCCGCCATGAACGCCCGCCGCAGTTGCAGCGGAATGCGCTGAAACGGGGTGAGGATGCGGTGCTCATCGGCATACTCCGCCACCAACTCCCCGCGATCGTTGAAGACCCGGCTGACCAGCGGCGGCTGGTAGTCGGCCAGCGAGGTGAGCGTGGGGAGGTTGCGCGAGAAATGGTAATACCCTACAGTGACGCACATCACAGCAAGGAGCAGCGCGATCACGGTGAATTTGACGATGGAGACAAGCCATTGCATAGCGCCAACGCTACGGCCATCCGCAAAGCGGTGGCAAGCGGCGTCCGGCTTTACGCTGATCGAGGTGATGGTGGTGGTGGCGATTGTCGGCATCATCGTCGGCATCGCCGTGCCGGGCTACCAAAGCATGCGTGCGAAGCTGAATGTTTCCGGCGCCACCAGCACATTGATGGGTCATCTCAAGCAGGCGCGGCACTTGGCGATTGCTGAAGGGAGGTCGGTAGACATGGTGATTGCCGCCAGTAGTTATACCTTTGACAGCGGGGGAGCCAAGGAGCGAACCGTGCAGATGGTCTCGTTTGGTAACGCTACATTATCAAGTAGCGTCGCTACCTTTACCTTCAAAAGCCGGGGAACCTCAACAGCGGGGCATATCCAAATCTCCAGCGGCACGGTGTGCAAGCGGATTGAAATTAACACGATCGGCCGCGCCTATCTGGCCGCGTGTCCATGATGCGCGGCTTTAGTCTGATCGAGGTGATGGTGGCGATGGTGATCGCCTCCATCGGGGTGTTGGCCCTTGCCAAGGGGACAGTTACCTCGCTGGATAGCGAAACCATTGCCGCTGAACGCATCGCCGCCACCAATCTGGCGCTGGATGTGATCGAGGCTTGGCAGGCATCGGCTTCGGATGCCGTGCCGGCGCTTGAGTGTGTCGGCGGCACAGTGCATCTAACAACCTTGGGAAGCAATAGCTGTCAGATGATTACAAAAGAGGTGAAAACCACCTTTACCATCACCGTCAACGGTTATCCCATTCAGGCGCCGCAAGTGG
>WFMN01000239.1 GCA_015489095.1 Mariprofundaceae bacterium
CAGGCAGCTACGCAGCCTGCGGGATTTTGTACGTGAACAGCAGTGCCGCATCGGCGTGGTCGTCTGCAACATCGAGCGCCCCACCCGATTGGATGATCGCATTGTGGCACTGCCGTTCGGCTGTTTGTAAAGATTCGCGGTCGTAAGACCGATCCTACAAGGAAGAGCCAACCCCCCCCATCCGCTCAGCGGGTAAAGGGTGCTTTTCGCCTCCGCCTGTAGGAGGGGTCTCCGACCCCGAACCTGATCGAACCGGCTGCCATTTCCGGCACGACGGGCGTTTCGCGGTCGTAAGACCGCTCCTACAAGGGGAATCCCTTCGCCGAAGCTGATCACCATTAGGTTGCCCGCTTGTATCCAAGATATTTATAGCTAGGGTTCAAATATCATGGTAAAGAAACGGGTGATTCAGCGCAAGATTGCGCAGTTGATGGCGATGTTTCCCATCGTCACCGTTGTCGGCGCGCGCCAATGCGGGAAATCGACCTTGGTTCAACACCTGTTTGCGGACTGGGACTATTACGATCTGGAGAGTCCCGATGACTATCGGCTTATCAGCAGTGACCCCGGCGCGTTTTTCTCGCTCCACCACCAGCATGTGATTATCGACGAGGCGCAACAATACCCTGAGCTGTTCCGGGTGCTAAGAGGGGTGATCGACCGTGACCGGCAGCAGAAGGGGCGTTTCATCCTCACGGGGTCGAGCTCTCCCGCGATCGTGCGGGGGATTACGGAGAGCCTGGCAGGCAGGGTGGCCACGGTGGAGATGGCACCGTTCAAGCAGTGCGAATACTACGGATCGGCGCTGCCCGATCTCTACACCGTGTTGGTCAGCGGCGGGGGGATGGCGGAGATGATGGCGCTGCGTCCGGTCACCTCCTTGGCCGGGGCGCTGGAGGTGTGGTTCCGGGGCGGCTTTCCCGAGCCCCTGATCGCGGCGGAAAAGGACGAGGGCTTCTACCGGCAGTGGATGGAGCATTACATGGCGAACTATGTCAACCGGGATATCCGCGCGCTGTTCCCCCGACTGGATATGTTCCGGTTTCGTCAATTTTTGACGCTGATCGCGCAATCGTCCGGCCACCAGTTGAACATGAGCGCGATGGCGCGTGCGGTTGAGACCAGCGTGCCGACGATCAAGGGGTATCTCGATATCATCCATCACACCTTTCTGTGGCGTAACCTCCATGCCTACACCGGCAATGCGTTGAAAAAGGTGCAAAAGGCCGACAAGGGGATGTTTCGCGATCAAGGGATGCTGCACTACCTGCTCAAGATCCATGGCTTGGATGACCTGCTGCTCCATCCGGCAGCAGGCGCGTCGTTCGAAAGTTTCGTCATCGAGGAGTTGATTCGCGGGCTGGAGGCAACGATGGCCACCCAACTTGCGTTTCGCTACTACCGGACGGTGGATCGCGCGGAGGTGGATTTGATCATCGAGGGGGCGTTTGGGGTTATTCCTGTGGAGATCAAGCTGGCCTCGGTGGTGCGACCGCAATCGCTACGCGCGCTGAAGCGCTTTGTTGCCGATATGGATGCCCCCTACGGCATCCTGATCAACCGGGGGCGCAGGGTTGAACGCTTGGGCGAGAAAATCATTCAGATTCCAGTTAACTACATCTGATTTTCACCGCGTGATTCGCGGTTGCACGGGTAGGCACAAGGCCTACCCCTACGGGGCGGGATGGAATAGGCAGGCGGTAGGGAGATCCCTGTAGGCGCGGTCTCCGACCGCGAACCTGATCGAGTCGGCTGCAATTTACGGCACGACGGGTGATTCCGTTTCGCGGTCGGAGACCGCTCCTACAAGGTGAATCCTTTCCCAAAATGCGATTGATTGAACCTCCACCCGCTCAGCGGGTAAAGGTGGTCTTCGCCTCCACTATCTCGAGACCCGTATAGCTGATCAGCGTCGGGTCATATTTGCCCGCAACGAGCTGGTTATAGGCGGTTCCTCCGGAGATTTCTATCCCATCAACAGTCACATTGTAGGTGGTTCCTGTGGAGAGAATGGCCGTCACGCCCGTCGGCAGGGTGGGGAGGGTGAAACCGGTCGCGGTGGTCGGCAGCACGATGTTCCACAGCGTGCGACCGGTCGCCGTCTCGTCGATGGTGACCTGATGTCCGGTGAAGGTTCCTTGTGCCGGGGTGAATACGATCTTTGGATTGGCGGCACCCTGTCCGTTTTGGGCTGCGATGGCGGGCAGCGCGGTAAAGCTGGAAGTAAGCTGGATGTTGCCGCTGCCGATGGTGCTTTTCTGCCAGATGGCCCAAGTCAATGTGCCCGCGTTGTTGACATCGCTCGACCGCGCCCAGACCGGACTGGTGGCCGCGAAGGGGTTGTATGCCGGTATGGGGTTGCCGAGCACGGTGGAGTAGCCCATCACTTCAAAACCTAGCATCGGCATGGTGGCGGCGGTCTGTGTGGCGGTGACACCGGCGGGCGGGGTGACACTGCTGATCGTCAACAGGTTGGTAGTGGCGGGCAGCGTGGTTGCGAAGGTGATGTTCTGTGTGACTGCCGTGCCGCCTTGGGCGGTGGTGGTTACCGTGTAGCCGTTAGCCTTGCTCTGCAACTGTACGCCATCGACCACGGTGCCCGAGGCGTTCTTCTCCAGTGCCCAGAGGTTGAAGCTGCCGCTGGTGCCCACCGCGACACCATCAACTTGGATGGAACAGGTGTAGCTGGTGCCGACCAGCGAGCACTGCTTTGAGAAGGCCTGCCCGTTGGCGGCATCTTCGAGCAGCAGGGTCAACGAATCTCCCACGCCGAGGTTGGCGACCGTTCCCGCGTATTCGACATAGCTGATGTCGTTCTTGCTCAAACTCCACTGGATGCTGGTGGCGGTGGTCTGGTAGATGCTTTCCCACTGATAGCCGGAAGTGGCGGACGGAAACATGTGGATATCGTGCGCGCCGCTGCTGACCCCGCTGAATGATGCAACACCATTGGCATTGGTGGTCGTGGTCGCGCCGGCCTGATCCAGTTGCACCGTCACCCCGGATACGGCCGCATTGGTGATCGCATCGGTCAAGGTAACGGTCAGCGTGTTGCCCGTCGCCGCCGCCGTTCCCCCGCCGGAACTCCCGCCGCACCCGGAAACAACCAAGAGTATGGAAACCGACCATAGAAGACCGATCACTACTGAGCGCGCATCGTTTTTCATTCTTGCCCCTCCGTCAAAAATAGGATCCCCGAATGGTTCCTTCTTCTGAGAACTTTAGATACTTAGCATTCCTAAGTATCTGATTCAGCGATACTTAGGAAGCCTTAGCCGTGCAATGGCTAAGGCGGATCAGATCGGGGATTCACCGTTGCCGCGACGGCTCAAGGCCGCGCGGTTGGCGAAGGGGTTGTCGCAAAAGGGGCTGGGGATTGCGGCGGGGATGGATGAGTTCAGCGCCAGC
>WFMN01000240.1 GCA_015489095.1 Mariprofundaceae bacterium
GCACCCTTGTTCCCATGATTAACACCGATAACCTATTTTTGCGTTGGGGGTCGTCAATAGATGATCCCATCGCAAAAAGTCCGTCCATGGAAATTCGCGGTTGGAAACCGCTCCTACAGCCCGTAGGAGGGGAATCCTTTCCCCGAACCCGTTCGTGGCGATTCGCGGTTGGAAACCGCTCCTACAGAATCCGTCCACGGACGCGACTGTTCGCGAAGGCATCATGAATTGAGGCGCGCCCCGGTGGCAACACTCTATACGCGCGGCCGCCGCGGTGTGATTTTGGTCACAAGCCCGACACTTCGTGGGGCGATGACTTCATGCCCCGTTCATGTAGGGTGCGCCACGGTTGCGGGTTGATATCCTGCGATCGCGGGTGGATTTCATTACGGAGAGTAGCGCACGATTATGGGAAAAAACCTACTGCTATGGCTTGTGATTGGCATGACAATGATGAGTCTTTTCAACATGTTCTCACAGCCATCCGCGCGTGGGGCACACCTGAGTTACAGCGCCTTCTACCAGAAGGTGGAGCAGGGGATGGTGGAGAATGCCACCATCTCCGGCAGCCACATCCGCGGGCAGATTCGTGATCTGAACGGCGAGATGACCACCTTCGATGTGGTGGCGCCGAACGACCCCAACTTGGTAAAAAAGCTGCTCGACAACGGGGTGGAGGTCGATGTGCAGGCGCCGGAGGAGGTGCCGTTTTTTGTTTCGGTGCTGATCTCATGGTTCCCGATGCTGTTGCTGATCGCGGTGTGGGTCTTCTTCATGCGCCAGATGCAGGGGGGCGGCAAGGGTGGGGCCTTCTCCTTCGGCAAGAGCAAGGCCAAGTTGCTGAATGAAAATAGTGTCAAGGTGACCTTTGAGGATGTGGCCGGCTGCGATGAGGCCAAGCAGGAGGTGACCGAAATCATCGAGTTTCTGCGCGACCCGACCAAGTTCACCCGCTTGGGCGGGAAGATCCCCAAGGGGGTGCTGCTGGTCGGCCCTCCGGGCACGGGGAAGACCCTGCTGGCGCGGGCGATCGCCGGCGAGGCCGATGTGCCGTTTTTCAGCATCTCCGGCTCGGATTTTGTCGAGATGTTTGTCGGCGTGGGCGCGTCTCGGGTGCGCGATATGTTTGAGCAGGCAAAGAAAAACGCCCCTTGTATCATTTTTGTCGATGAGATCGACGCCATGGGACGCCACCGTGGCACCGGTATCGGCGGCGGCAACGACGAGCGCGAGCAGACGCTGAACCAGATGCTGGTGGAGATGGATGGCTTTGAGGCCAACGAAGGGGTGATTCTGGTGGCGGCCACCAACCGACCCGATGTGCTTGATCCGGCACTGCTGCGCCCCGGCCGCTTTGACCGTCAGGTGGTGGTGCCTCGGCCCGATCTGGTCGGGCGTGAGCAGATCTTGTTGGTACACATGAAGAAGGTTCCGCTGGCCAAGGATGTGGATGCCAAGACCATCGCCCGTGGTACCCCCGGTTTTTCCGGTGCCGATCTCGCCAATCTGGTCAACGAGGCGGCGCTGAATGCCGCCCGTGAAGAGAAGGATGTGGTCACCAACAAGGACTTCGAGATGGCGAAGGATAAGGTGATGATGGGCACCGAGCGCCGCTCGATGATCATCTCCGACGAGCAGAAGAAGACCACCGCCTACCACGAGGCCGGCCATACACTGGTGGCGAAGTACCTGAAGAACGCCGATCCGGTGCACAAGGTGAGTATCATCCCGCGCGGGCAGGCGCTGGGGGTCACCATGCAGCTGCCCGAAGAGGATAAGTTCAACCACGATCGCGAATACCTGCGTGATCAGATCGCCATTATGATGGGCGGGCGGATCGCCGAGGAGCTGGTGCTGAATCAGATGACCACCGGCGCCTCCAACGATTTCGAGCGCGCCAGCCAGTTGGCGCGCAACATGGTGACGATGTGGGGGATGAGCGATGCGTTAGGGCCGATGGTCTATGGGGAACGCGAGCATGAGCCGTTCCTCGGCCGCGAGATCACCCAGCAGCGCAATATTTCGCAGGAGACGGCGCGTAAGATCGATGCCGAGGTGCGCGCGCTGATCGATGCCAACTATCAGCGCGCCAAGGATATCCTGCAGGATCACATCGATGAGCTGCACGCCGTTGCCAAGGCGCTGATCAAGTATGAGACGCTGGATGGCCCCGATATCGACCGGGCGATGGCGGGCGAGCCGATTGAACGCAAGGCGCCTGAACGGACGAAGCCCTCCAAGGCGGGCGACGATGGTGCCGACGCGGAGGTCGATCTGCATGCCGCCGATGGTGACGGGGCGCCGGCGGCTGACGGCGACGATGTCGAGGCCAGTCAGGAGGTGTGACGCGATGGGCGTGACGCACCATCGCTGGTGGCGTCAACCGGGCAGCGAGGCTGCCATCATGGGGGTGCTGAATTGCACCCCCGATTCGTTTTCGGATGGCGGCGCCTATCTCGCCGTCGAGCGGGCGGTTGCCCACGGGGTGGCGATGGCTGACGCGGGGGCGGCCATTGTCGATGTGGGGGGGGAGTCGAGCAGACCCGGAGCAAGTGCGGTGGCCGAGGAGGAGGAGTTGGCGCGGGTGGTGCCGGTGGTGCGCCGGCTGGCGGCTGCCGGAATTGCGGTGTCGATCGATACCACCAAGGCCGAGGTGATGCGGCAGGCGGTGGCGGCCGGCGCGACCATGATCAACGATATCTCGGCGTTGACGGCGGATGCGGCGAGCATGGCGGTGGCGGCGGAGAGCGGGGTGGATATCTGCTTGATGCACCGTCAGGGCGATCCCGCCACCATGCAGTTGAACCCCCACTACGACGATGTGACGGCGGAGGTGATTGCTTACCTACAGCGGCGGGTGGAGTGTTGCCTTGCGGCGGGGATCGCGCGCGCGCGGCTGCTGGTCGATCCTGGGATCGGCTTCGGCAAAACGGTGGCGCACAACCTGCAATTGCTGCGTGACTGCGGCCGTATCCGCGAGGCGTTGGGGCTGCCGTTGCTGGTGGGGCTGTCGCGCAAGTCGTTTCTGGGGGCGATTACCGGTTTGGCGGTGGATCAGCGCGATGTCGCCAGCGCGCTGGCGGTGATGGTGCCGCTGCTGCAGGGGGTGGATGTGGTGCGGGTGCACGATGTCGCCCTCCACCGGCAGGCGTGCCAACTGGCGGCGGTACTATAAGATTTTTTTGAACCACAAAGACACGAAGACACGAAGGAAGATTGGAGGATCAGCACATCGCTAATGTTGAGGAGGGGTACTGCGTGATTAAGCATGTCGTATCGTGGAAAAAGCAGCCTGGCGCGACGGAGGATGATCTGTTAAAGATCAAAACCGCGCTGGAGGGGTTGCAGGGGCGGATTGAGGGGTTGCTGCATATCGAGGTC
The DNA here is from genome assembly GCA_015489095.1 of Mariprofundaceae bacterium. GTDB lineage: Bacteria > Pseudomonadota > Zetaproteobacteria > Mariprofundales > J009 > S009-29. The sequence continues at coordinate 3,382 of WFMN01000240.1, forward strand.
GGGCTTGATATCAGCAACGGTGAGGGTTCCGCCGATCTAGTGCTGTACAGCGAGTTTTCGGATCTGGATGCGCTTGCCGCCTATCAGGCGCACCCCGCGCACCGGGCGGTGATTCCGCTGGTGCAGCAGCACTGTTGTGAGCGGCGGGTTGTCGATTACCGAATCTGATCGGCCGTTTCCCGTGCTACCGCTGCCTGCGGATGCGTTGGCGCGGATGCTGGATCTCTCCCGCGCCATCTACCGCCTGAAACAGAACGAAGGGTGGTTGCGGGCGTTGGCGGATCGGCTGCCGGCGGCGGCAACGGTGGTGCCGGATCAGCCGAGTCTGTTGATGGGCTATGACTTTCATCTGACCCCTGACGAGCCGAAGCTGATCGAGATCAACAACAATGCCGGCGGCCTGTTTCAGCATGGAGGGTGGCTGCCGCAGCCTGCGTGGTCGGCGTGGCGCGGCTCCCTAGAGGAGCGGCTGCTGGCGATGTTTCCTGCCGCGTGGCGCACGATCGCCATCGTCGATGAGGAGATCACCAAGCAGCCGATGTACCCCGAAATGGAGGGCTACGCGCGGCTGCTGCGGGAAGATGGCAGGCGGGTGCTGCTGCTCAGCCCCGAGGAGCTGGAGGCGCGGGATGATGGCCTCTATCACGGTGATGAGCGCATCGACGCCATCTACAACCGCCACACCGATTTCTACTTGGAGAGCAGTGCGATGCGAGCGATCCGTGCCGCCTTCGCGGCGGGGCAAGTGGCACTCAACCCCCATCCGCGTAGCTACGCCCTGATCGGGGATAAATCCCGCCTTGCCGATATGTGGCGGCCGGGGCTGTTGGAATCGGTGGTGGATGGCGATACGGTGGCTGCCATTCGGGCGGTGGTTCCGCGTTGTGTGCCGATGGGTGCGCGCACGGCGGAGGCGTGGTGGGCATCGCGCAAACAGTGGGTGTTCAAGCCGGCGGCACGCCATGGCGGCAAGGGGGTGATGCGCGGTAGCGATATCAGCCGCAACCGCTTCGCGCAGCTCGATTTTTCCCAGATGGTGGCGCAGCAGGTGGTGCCGCCGAGCCAGGTGGAGATCGATGGCGAACGCTTCAAGGTCGATTTCCGGCTCTACATGCATGGAGAGGCGCCCATCGCGCTGGCGGGGCGGGTGTGGCGCGGGGCGGTGACCAATTTTCGCCATCCCGGCAGTGGCTGGGCGATGATCAAGGTAAAGGGAGAATAAGATCAATGATAACCAAATGTCTGTTTCCGGCGGCGGGGTATGGCACCCGCTTTCTGCCCGCCACCAAGGCGCAAGCCAAGGAGATGCTGCCGATTGTGACCAAGCCGCTGATCCAGTATGGCGTCGAAGAGGCGCTGGCGGCGGGGATGTCGGAGATCGCGGTGGTGACCGGACGCAACAAGCGGGCGATTGAGGATCACTTTGATCTTACCTACGAGCTGGAACACCAGATCAGTGGCACTAGGCGCGAACAGAACCTGAGCGAGATTCGCGATCTGATCCGGCGCTGCCGCTTTTCCTACACCCGCCAGCAGCAGATGCGCGGTCTGGGCGATGCCATCCTTACCGGAGAGACGCTGATCGGCGATGTGCCGTTCGGGGTGGTGCTGGCCGATGACCTCTGCATCAACGACGGCGGCGACGGGGTGATGACGCAACTGGTACAGGTCTATCGCAAGTATCGCTGCAGCGTGGTGGCGGTGGAGGAGGTGCCGGAGGATGCGGTGAGCAGCTACGGCATCGTCCACGGGCGCAAGATCGACGACCACCACCTGATGGTGCAGGGGATGGTGGAGAAGCCGGCGCCCGAGGATGCCCCCTCCAACCTAGCGATTATCGGCCGCTATATCCTGACGCCGGATATCTTCGATCTGCTGCGCGCCACCCCGGCGGGCAAGAATGGCGAGGTGCAGATTACCGATGCCCTGCGGACGCAGGCGGAGCACGGCATGGTGGTGGCGTGCTGTTTTGCCGGTCGTCGCTTTGACTGTGGCAGCGTGGATGGCTTTGTCGAAGCGACCAACTACTTTTACCGGCGTCAATTCGGCTAGTTGCTAGCGCGGCTTCCGCTTTATGCCCGCCTGATGCGGGTCGATCGGCCGATCGGCACCTGGCTGGTGCTGTGGCCGGCATTGTGGGCGTTGTGGATTGCCGGCAACGGCCATCCCGACGGCTTTGTGGTGGTGGTGTTCGTGGCCGGGGCGTTTCTGATGCGCTCTGCCGGCTGTGTTATCAACGATTTTGCGGATCGCAAGGTCGATCCGCTGGTGGAACGCACCAAAACGCGTCCGCTGGCCACCGGCGAGGTGGGGAGTTTTGAGGCGCTGCTGCTGTTTGCGCTGCTGCTGTTGGCGGCGGCAGCCTTGGTGCTGCTGCTCAACCGCCTGACCATCCAATTGGCCGTGGTGGCGGCGCTGTTGGCGGCGCTCTACCCCTTTACCAAGCGCTGGACGCATCTGCCGCAGCTTTTTCTGGCGCTCGCTTTCGCTTGGGCGATTCCGATGGCGTTCGCGGCCGTGCGGGGCGAGGTGCCGCCGGTTGCCTGGCTGCTGCTGGCGGC
>WFMN01000241.1 GCA_015489095.1 Mariprofundaceae bacterium
ATGGCGGCGGAGAGCGCCATCAGCACCGCGGCGAAACCGAGGTGTTGCACCCAAACCGAAAAACTCAATTACGCCTCCCTATCGTCGGGGTGCAACACCGGCTTGGCGGCGAGCAGGGTGCGGGTGTAGTCGTGCCGCGGATCGGCGAAGATTTCCGCGGTCTCCCCCTGCTCGACAATCTTGCCTTGGTACATCACCAGAATGCGGTCGGCGATGTGGCTCACCACCGACAGATCGTGGGAGATCAGCAGGTAGCCAAGTTGGTACTGCCGCTGCAGATCGCACAACAGGTTGAGAATCTGCGCCTGCACCGACACATCCAGCGCCGATACCGGCTCATCCAACACCAGCGCCTTGGGCTGCACAATCAGCGCGCGGGCGATGCCGATGCGCTGGCGCTGCCCGCCGGAAAACTGGTGGGGATAGCGCCCCATCACCGCCGGATCGAGCCCGCACTGGGTCAACATCTCCGCCGTCCGCGCACGGCGCTGTTCCCGGTTCAGCTCCGGCTGATGGACGCGCAGCCCCTCCGCCACGCTGTTTTCGATCGTCATGCGCGGATTGAGCGAGGCGAAGGGATCCTGAAACACCATCTGCACCAAGCGCCGCAGTGGCCGCAGCGCCCGCGCGGAGTGGTCGGTGACATCCTCGCCCTGCCACAACACCCTGCCGCTGTCCGGTGTCAGCAGCCGCATGATCATGCGCGCGGTGGTGGACTTGCCGCAGCCCGATTCGCCGACGATCGCCACCGTTTCGCCGGCATGCACCGCCAGCGACACCCCCGCCACCGCCTCCTTGCCCGGCTCGGCGCCCATCCCCAGCCATCCCGAGCGGCGACCGAACACCTTGCGCAGCTCCCGCGCCTCGATCACCGCGGTCATGATCCCTCCAGCGGGTGGATGCAGCGCACCCGGTGTTCGCCTTCCGACAACGCCACCGCCTGCGCGCGGCACGCCGCGTCGGCACGGGGGCAGCGGTCGGCGAAGTGGCACCCTTTCGGCCACGATCCCGGCGACGGCACCTGCCCGCCGATCATCGGCAGCGCCTCGCCACGCGCCGCCCTGTCGGGGCGGCAGGCCATCAACGCCTGCGTGTAGGGGTGGGCGGGGTGGTCGAACAGCGCATGCACCTCGGCCTGCTCGACGATCTCGCCGGCGTACATCACCGCCACCTCATCCGCCATCTCCGCCACCACGCCGAAATCGTGGGTTACCAAGAGCAGCGCGAGGTTGCGGCTGCGCTGCAACGACCGCAACAGCGCCAAAATCTTCTTCTGCACCGACACATCGAGCGCCGTCGTCGGCTCATCCGCCACCAGCACCTCGGCATCGGCGGAGAGCGCCATCGCAATCAGCACCCGCTGGCGCATCCCGCCGGAGAGCTCGCCCGGATATCTGCCCAACAGTTGCTCAGGCTCGTCCAACTCCACATCGGCCAGCAGTTTCAGCGCCCGCGCCCGCGCCTCACGCTTGCCAAGCGGCAGGTGGTTGCGGATCACATCGACCATCTGGCTCTCGATGGTAAAGACCGGGTTGAGCGCCGTCATCGGCTCCTGAAACACCATCGCCACCTGCCCGCCGCGCATGCGGCGCAACCGCTCCCGATCAAAGGCGAAGATCGACTCCCCCCGCAGCAGTACATCGCCATGATCGCGGCGCACCCCCTGATGCTCGCCCAGCCGCAACAATGCCTGCGCCGTCAGCGACTTGCCGCAGCCCGATTCGCCGACCAGCGCCAGCACCCGCCCCTGTTGCAGTGTGAACGAGACATCGCGCACCGCCTGCACCCAGGCGCCATCCACCTGCACCGACAGCGAGATGTTTTGCACCTTCAGCATGGCGATCGCCTCAGGTTGCCGGCCACGCGCCGCTGCCGGCACGCAGCAGTTGCGGCACATCGTCGCACAGGTCAACCACCGTGGTCGGCTCCACGCCGCCCCAGCCGGAGTCCAGCAACACGCAGTCGTGGTGGCATAGCCGCTGATCCATCCGGTCGGGGTCGAACGCCGGCTCCTCCTCATCCGCAAACTGCATGGTGGTTGCCAACAGCGGAGTGCCAAGCTGTTGCAGCAGTTGATGGCAGACCGGCAGTTGCGGGATGCGCAGCCCCATATCCTGCCGCTTGCCGAACACCCGTTTGGGCACCATCGAGGTGGCGGGAAGGATGAAGGTGTAGGGGCCGGGCAACAGCTTGCGCAGCAGCCGGTGGGCGGCGTTATCCATGCGGACGAACCCGGAGGCCTGCGACAGGTCGCGGCACATCAGCGCCCACAGATGGCTGCGGTCAAGATCGCGGATGGTGCGGATGGCGTCGATCGCCCCCTTGGCATCGGGCTTGGCCACCATGGCGTAGGTGGTTTCGGTCAACACAACCGCAAACCCGCCCGTCTGCAACCGATCCGCGGCCAACGCCAACTGGCGCACGGCCGGCCGCTCGGCGTGCAGCCGCAACCGCTGATACGCCGCCAAGTTAGAGGCCGTTCAGCAGATCGCCCAGCACCCGCTGCAACGGCTGTTGCCGCGTGGATGGCGCGGCGGGCTGGCGCGATTGCGGCTTGGGCGCGATCAACGCCCCCTGATTGGCGGGGCTGTTCGACCGCGGCGCGATCGTGGCCGGTCGGTTGTGCGATGGCGCAATCGTCGCCCCCTTGGGGGTGGTGGATAGGGGTTGTCCGCCGAGCAGGGTGCCGATAGCGCCCCCCAAGCCGGCGCCAACACCTCCGGTTACCCCTTCGATCAGCTTGCCGGTGCCTTGCCCCGCCCCCTTGAGCAGGGTGCCGACGCCACCCGCCCCTCTCTTGAGCAGGGTGCCGACACCGTTGATCAGGGTCATCGGGTCGATTTCCGGTAGGATCTTGGGGTTGTCGAAGCTGCCACGGATGCTGACCGGAATCGCCAGCCCCTTGCGCACCGCCAGCGTATCCCCTTGGCCGATCAAGGTGCCGACCAGCTTGGGCTTGGCGTGGTAGTCAAGCTGCTTGGCCACCAGATCCACCTTGCCGTGGCCGGTCAGCCGGAACAGCGGCGACGCCATGAATAGATCGCGGTTGTCCACTACCCCGTTGGTGATGGTGAAGCTGCCGGAGAGGGTGGAGAAGTCGGTTTTTTTCGGTCCGGTCGCCTGCTGGAACGAGGTCAGGTTGCGTAGCGTGCCCGCGATATCAAACCCCTTGATGCTGCCGTCGTGGATGGAGAGCTTTCCCTTGCCATTCAGCTTGCTGGCGGCCTTGTCGGCCACCATTCCACGGCCGTTGAGGTTGGTCTGCATCGCTAGGGTGCCGTTGAGCAGATCGGTATCGGCAAGGTGCCGCAACACCGGCCCCACCTGCACACCATTCATGGTCAACGACTCGGTCCACGCCAGCGGATAGCGGTTGATATCGAAGGTTGCCACCTCCTTCACCCGACCACCGGAGAGGCCGAAGCGGAGCGGATCGAGGCGGTAGCGCCCCTGCTTGCCGTCGATCGCCACCTGAAAATGGCTGAGATCGAGCTTGTGCAGCGTCAGGGTGTCCACCGTCAGCCGCAGATCCACCTGCCACGGGGCAAAGCCGCGCAGATCGGGCTCGGCGCCGCCGGCCGCCTGTGGCGGGTTGATCGTCGCCCCGCCGGTTGGCGTCGCGGGTTTCGTCGGCGGCGTGGAGGGCGCCGCCTTCGGTTTGGGCAGCCACGGGTCGAGATGCAGCGTGCGACCGGCAAGGGTCAGGCGAACGCGGGGATGCTTGCCGGAGCGGAAGTCGCCTTCGCCCTGCAGCGTTTCGCCATTCAGCACCAACTGCAGGTCATCCAACGCCACCCGATTGGCCGATCCCCGCAGCAGAAGCCCCACCTGAAGCTGTTTCCACGCATCGGGATGGGCGGCATAGAGGGTATCCAGTGCCGGCAGATAGTGGGCGAGCCACCGGCGGGTGAGCGGATCGCTCTGGATACGCAGATGGAACCGCGGCCGGGTGGCCAGTTTGGTGATCGTGCCGCTGAGCTGCACCACCCGCTGCTGATTGATGCTGATCGTTGCGCGCTGAACCGGAACAACGATATCCAGTTGCAGCGCGCCCTTCCAGTTGGCATCCAGTGCCTTGAATAGCGCCGGCGCGTCGCTGGCTAGGCCGAGGGTGCCGGCGCTATTCAAGGCACTGGATGCCCTGTCTCTTATACACATCTGACGCTGCCACGACTCCTTAC
>WFMN01000242.1 GCA_015489095.1 Mariprofundaceae bacterium
GTGGCGGCCGCCCACCACCGCTGATCCACTCCTCTTCGTGTGGCAACACCGGCTGCTCTGGTTGCTGGCGATCGCGCTGATGCTCGCCTTGGCGTGGGCGCTGCTCTTCTCCGACCACAGCTACCTGACCTACCGCCGCGAAAAGGCGGAAGCGCTGAAGCTGCAACAACAGATCAACCGCCTTCAACAGCAGCGCGAACAGCTGGCGCGGGAGATTTTGCGGCTCCGTAACGACCCCAGCGCCTTGGAAAAACTGGTACACGAGCGGTTGGGCTATGTCCATCCCGATGAGTATATCGTGCTTCACCCCGAAGGAGGGCAGCCATGACCGTCACCACCCGATTCGCCCCCTCCCCGACCGGACTGCTGCACTTGGGCAATGTGCGCACCGCGCTGCTCAACTGGCTGTTGGCCCGCAAACACGGCGGCCGCTTTATCCTGCGCTTCGAAGACACCGATGATGCCCGCAACCAGCAGCAGTTTATCGACGCCATCGCGCGCGACCTGCGCTGGTTGGGGCTGGAGTGGAGCGGCTCCCCCCGTTTCCAGCGCCAACACGCCGCCGACCATCACAACGCCCTGCGGCGCTTGGCGGAAAGCGGCCACGCCTACCGCTGCTTCTGTAGCGCCCATCAGTTGCAGATCGACAAGAAGCTGGCCGCCTCGCGCGGCCTGCCGCCGCGCTACTCCGGGCGCTGTCGCCTGCTGGATCGGGCGGAGTCCGAGGCGAGGGCGGCGAGCGAACCGTTTGTCTGGCGGCTGGCGGTACACAGCGACCAGCCGGAGGCGACCGTCACCGTCCACGATCAGTTGCGCGGCGCGATTCGCTTTTTGCGCAAGGATCTCGACGATCCGGTGGTGGTGCGTTCCGACGGCAGTTTCACTTTCATCCTGCCCAACGCCATCGATGACGCGCTAGACGGCATCAGCCATGTGGTGCGCGGCGACGACCATCTGACCAACACCGCGTGGCAGGTCTGGCTGCTACAACAGCTCGACCTGCCGGTGCCCGCCTATCTCCACCACGGCCTGCTGCTCAACAGCGCGGGCAACAAGCTCTCCAAACGGGATGGCGCCACCTCGGTGGCGGAGCTGCGCGAGGCGGGGGTGGAACCCCTAGCCATCATCCACGCCATGGTTCGCCTAGGCCACCCCAATATCGACGACAGCGTGCTCGATCTTGACCAGCTCTGCCAACAGTTCCGGCCGGAGGCGCTCTCCACCGCCGCCGCCCGCTGGTCCGACGCCGCGATGTGGCAGTGGCACGAACGGCTGCTGCGCGCCCTCCCCGCCGACCGGTTGGCCGCCATGATCGCCCCCCACCTGCCGCCGTGCGCGCCCGAGCGCTTGACCGAACTGGCCGGGCTGATCGCCCCCAACATTAGCCGAGCGGAGGATGCTGCGGCCTTCTCCCGGCTGATTGACGAAGAGACGCCGCTCGACGCGGAGGCGGAGACGGTACTCCGCCAAGCGGGAACGCCCTTTTTCACCACCGCCATCGCATTATGGGATGCCGTGGGCGAACAGGGGGGGAAGGTGTGGATTGACAGGTTGAAGGCGGAGAGCGGCAACAAGGGCAAGAGGCTGTTCATGCCGCTGAGGGTAGCGCTCACCGGAACCTGCCACGGTCCGGAGATGGCCGCGATCGTTCGCTTTTTAGGAAGAGAGGGGGTCGCGCAACGGCTACGGAATGCGCTGCGGACAACTGGTCGGGGTGAGAGGACTTGAACCTCCGGCCTCCGCCTCCCGAAGACGGCGCTCTACCAGGCTGAGCTACACCCCGCACGACCTACCGCCGCAGCGGCGCGAACGCTATCCGATGCGCGGCGAAAAATACACCCGCAAGCCCGGCATGGGGGTCGAATCATCTTGTCGTCACCGCAGGAGCGGTTTCCAACCGCGAACAGCCACGCATTAGTGTAAGACGACTTCGCAAGAAGTCGGCACCGCGGCCACGAATGGCCGCGCAAAAGCAAAAGGTCCACGGATGAACCTTTTGCGATCTGCTCAGTGTAAAAATGGTGGGCGATACTGGGA
>WFMN01000243.1 GCA_015489095.1 Mariprofundaceae bacterium
AGCAAGGCCAAGGCCAACGCCTTCCGGGCGATGCTGGCCAAGAAGTACAAGATTACCGATAGCTGGGTATCCAACTATTAACGCTTTCAGGAGTTTTCCGCCATCATGACTTCCATCTCCCGTTCGCAACACGATTTCGCGCAGGCAGGTAGGCTGCTGCCGGGCGGCGTCAACTCGCCGGTGCGCGCCTTCAAGTCGGTCGGCGGCACCCCCCGTTTTTTCGCCTCCGCCTCCGGCAGCCATGTGCAGGATGTCGATGGCAACGACTACATCGACTATGTCGGCTCGTGGGGGCCGATGATCCTCGGCCACGCCCAGCCGGAAGTGGTGCGCGCGGTGCAGGAGACGGCGGCCTCCGGCATGAGCTTCGGCGCCCCCTGCGAGCTGGAGATCACCCTCGCCGAGATGGTGATCGATATGGTGCCCTCGATCGAGGTGGTGCGCTTCGTCAACTCCGGCACCGAGGCGACCATGAGCGCGCTGCGCCTAGCACGCGGCTTTACCGGGCGCGATAAGTTCATCAAGTTCGACGGCGGCTACCACGGCCACGGTGACGGCTTTCTGGTCAAGGCGGGCTCCGGCGCCGCCACCTTCGGCGAGCCGGACTCCGCCGGTGTCCCCGCCGACTACGCCAAGCTCACCCTCACCGCCCCGTTCAACGATATCGCGGCGGTGGAGCGGCTCTTTGCCGACAACCGCGGCGAGATTGCCGCGATCTTCGTCGAGCCGGTGCCGGGCAATAGCGGGGTGATGGATCTGTACAGCAGCGGCTTTTTGCAGCAGTTGCGCGCGTTGTGTGACCGCGAAGGCGCCCTGCTGGTGTTTGATGAGGTGATGTGCGGCTTTCGCGTTGCGCCCGGCGGTGCCCAGCAGCGTTTCGGCATCACCCCCGATCTCACCTGCTTGGGCAAGATCATCGGCGGCGGCTTGCCGGTCGGCGCCTATGGCGGCCGTGAGGAGATCATGCGCCACATCTCCCCCGACGGACCGGTCTATCAGGCGGGAACCCTCTCCGGCAACCCGCTGGCGATGCGTGCCGGCATCGAGACCCTGAAGCAGTTGCGACAGCCCGGTTTCTACGAGGCGCTGGAAGCGAAAAGCGCCCGTTTGGTCGAGGGGCTGCTCGACGGCTGCCGCGCGGCCGGGGTGCCGGCGGTCGCCAACCGCTTCGGCTCCATGTTCACCATCTTCTTTACCGGGCGCGATGCCATCACCTGCGGCAGCGATGTCGGCAACCACTGCGATCTCGACTTTTTCGGCCGCTACTTCAATGCGATGCTGGATGAGGGTGTCTATCTGGCGCCGTCGCAGTACGAGGCGGCGTTTGTCTCCGCCGCCCACAGCGATGCCGATATCGACGCCACCATCGCGGCGGCGGGCAGGGCGCTGGCGGCCGCCAAACCGTGACCCTGCTCGATGCCGTCCGCTTCAACGATGCCGGGCTGGTGCCCGCCATCGCGCAGGAGGCGGAATCGGGTCGCGTGCTGATGATGGCGTGGATGAATGCGGAGGCGATCAACCAGACCATCGCCACCGGGTTCGCCCACTACTACTCCCGCTCGCGCCGGCAGCAGTGGCAAAAGGGGGAGTCGTCCGGCCATGTGCAGCGGGTGCGCGCCATTCACCTCGATTGCGACGGCGACACCATCCTGCTCACCATCGACCAGACCGGCCCCGCCTGCCACACCAACCGCCAAAGCTGCTTTTACCGCCGGCTGGAAGGCGATGGCTGGGTCACCATCGAGGAGCCGGTGGCGTGAGCGCAACGATGCTGGATCGGCTCACCGCCGTGCTTGAGGCGCGTAAAACCGAGTCGCCTGAGGCCTCCTATGTCGCCTCGCTCTACGCCAAACCGGATAAGATGCTGCAGAAAATCGGCGAGGAGGCGGTGGAGACCATCATCGCCGCCAAGAACGGCGGGCGCGAACAGATCATCTACGAAACCGCCGACCTCTGGTTTCACACCATGGTGATGCTGGCGGCCAACGACCTGACCGCCGACGATATCCTGCAGGAGTTAAGCCGCCGCTTCGGCACCTCCGGCCACGACGAAAAGGCCGCCCGTGAGGGGAGCTAGCTGGGGAGATCCACTGTGATGCGCGTCCTCTCCCGCAAAAAGCCGTCTTTCATGCATGGAGTAAATAAACCCGCACCTTAACTATCGTGCGCGGTGCGCCTTAAAACCAATCTTCAAGGACAAGTCCGTGAACCCTTGAGAACTCTTTCGTATTATGTGTAACCAATACTCCTTGGTTGGCAAGAGATATGCCTGCAATCAGGGTATCCATTGCGCCAATCGGTGTCCCTTTTGTTTCTAGGTTTGCACGAATATTTGCGGCGACTCTGGCTGCATTCATATCCAAAGGAAGCACCGTTATCAAGGCTATAAAATCATCCAATTGTTTGCGGCGTCTCTTTGTATCGTTTGACTTGGCGAGTCCAACTTCTAATTCATACAAAACAACCGCTGGAATGGCCACATCCCGGGGCGCCGTCTGCAACAGCCTATCGGCGACATCCCCCATGCCTTTGAAATAGTAAATCAGCGTATTGGTGTCGAGAACATACATTAAAACGATTCACGCCGATGATCCGCCACAGTTTGGCGAATTTCTTCTGCCATCGGTAAATCTTGCCATTTTCCAGCCAACGATTTGGCTTCTTGTGGCCATTCGGCGCCTGCTTTCTCACGAATTACGCGCGCCACCCATTTACTTTTGGAGACCCCCGCAGCCTTTACCGCGGCATTCATATTCACCTCTGTTTCATCATCAATATAAATCGTTACTTGCCCCATCATGCACCTCCCTGACAATCAAAGTATGCCGA
>WFMN01000244.1 GCA_015489095.1 Mariprofundaceae bacterium
GAGGAGCTGACCAGCCGCAACCCGGTGGGTGGGCTGGTGCGGCGCGCCTTTGTGCGCGAACAGTGGATGCGCCACCAGCACGGCGAAGACCGCGCCGATATCCTGTGGGGCATCCTGCTGCTCGACCGCTGGGCAACCCAGCGTAGGTGGTGGTTTTAGAACGGGTTCGGGGAAAGGAGCCCTCCTACAGGCCGCAGGAGCGGTTTCCAACCGCGAATTGCCACGGACGGATGATATTGATCAAGTTTACACAGTTTATCAGTTTTTGATAAACACGATAAGATCGATAGCGTTGCGGCGATGGATCCGATAAGAAACCCCTACACCCCCGGCGCTGGCACTCCACCACCGGAGCTGGCAGGGCGTGATACGCTGCGTGAACAGGTGCGTATCGCCCTTGAGCGCAATCGCATTGGCAGACCGGCCAAGAGCGTGCTGATGGTAGGGCTGCGCGGGGTAGGAAAAACCGTGCTGCTGGATCGCATGAGGGATGATGCCGAGGGCGCGGGCATCCAAACACTGCGGATCGAAGCGCCGGAACGGCGTTCGCTGCCGGCCATGCTGGCACCGGAACTCCGCCGGGCACTGCTACGACTCTCTCACAATGCGCGGGCGACCGATCTGGCTCGACGGGCGCTACGCGGCCTGGCCGGTTTTGCAAGGGTGCTCAGGGTCAAATACCAAGATATCGAGGTAGGCATCGATGTGGAGCCCGAGCCAGGGCTGGCGGACAATGGCGATCTTGAACGCGATTTACAGGATCTGCTTGAGGCATCCGGCCGAGCCGCACGGGAGGGTGGAACCTCGCTCGCCCTGTTCGTGGACGAATTACAGTATGTCGAGGAAGACGAAGCGGCGGCATTGATCGTGGCGCTTCACCGAACATCCCAGCGACACCTCCCCGTGGTGCTGGTTGGCGCCGGTCTGCCACAACTGCGGGGGCGGATAGGCAAGGCCAAATCGTATGCCGAGCGTCTGTTCGACATCACGGAGATCGGCTCCTTGACACCCGATGCGGCGCGACTCGCCATCGCCAAACCCGCGGAGGCAGAAGGGGTTTGCTTTGACGAGCCGGCCCTGCAGCGGTTAATTGAACAGACGCAGTGCTATCCCTATTTTTTGCAGGAGTGGGGCAAACACGCTTGGGACGCCGCCGAGAGATCACCGATCACGGTGGCGGATGTGGAACGAGGCTCCGAAGTCGCTATTGCCGATCTGGACGCGAGTTTTTTTCGGGTGCGTTTCGATCGGCTGACGCCCGCGGAAAAACAGTACATGCGCGCCATGGCCGAATTGGGTTCGGGACCACACCGTTCCGGTGCCATAGCCCGAGTGTTGGGTCGGGAAGTGCAGTCACTGGCGCCGATCCGCAGCCACTTAATCGAGAAAGGGATGGTGTGGAGTCCGAATCATGGCGATACGGCATTTACCGTGCCATTGTTCGATGGGTTCATGTGTCGGGTAATGCCCGCCGGGCGGGATTGGGTGCGGCCGTGAACGCATCGTTTGGAGGGAACATGCACCAAACCATCCACGCAATCCTGTTTGACCTCGACGGCGTGCTCTATATCGGCGAGGAGATGATTCCCGGTGCCGACCGCGTCATCCGCGAACTGCGGAGGCGGAAGATTCCGCTGGCCACCCCAGCCGCGCCGCCAGTCCTGAGCTGCGTTGAATGGTGTGGCCGCGGCCGGTAGGCGATATCATGGCCTTTGACGCTGCTGCCGCGTTACACTATCTTCGCAGCATGACTGAGGAGGGTAGCCGTGCGACGGCACACCGTGGAAAACTGCGCCGGAACGACCGGGGGTTGCACGCCCGTCATGCCGGACTTGATCCGGCATCCACTCCCATCCCGTACGGCGTAAAGCCAATAGCTCCCGGATCGCGCCGGGAGGAGCGGATGGAATGAGCGCACCGATGGATAAGCAGGCCATACTGGAGCGGGCGAAGGCGTGGTTTCGTGACACCGTGGCGAAAAATCATGTCGCCAACACAGAGAAGCTGGTTGATCCCGACCAGTTGAATATCAATCCCTTCACTACCGTTTATCTGGCCAATTTCCTCGGTGGCAACTCCTCCCCGGAGAACATCGCCAAGGCACTGCTCTTCCCGCGGGTGCTAGGAACCTCCATCGCCACCACCTTCGGCCACGCGATTCAGCAGTTCACCAACGATGTGCTCGGCTCCTTTGGAAGCACAACCGCCGGCATAGACATTGAGTTTATCGATCAGCTCGACGGCGAACGCAAGTATTGCCAGCTCAAATCCGGCCCGACGACCATCAACAAGGACGATGTGGAGAGTATCGCCGGCCATTTCAAAGGGGTGATCCAACTCGCGCGCACCAACCATGTGCGCCTGAGCCACGACGATATGATTGTGGGCGTGATCTATGGTGAGCCCGCGCAGCTTAGTGGCCACTATAGGCGCATCACTTCGCAATATCACTTTCCTGTCTATGTCGGCAGCGCGTTTTGGCACCATTTGACCGGAGATAGCTCCTTCTATCGGGAACTGATCGCCGCCATCGGCGATGTGGCGATCGAGGCCGATTACAGCAAGCAATTTCAAGAGATTATTCAACAACTGGCGGCATCCGACACCATCCAAGGCATCAGTAACCATCACTAAGGTTTGACTTGGCCTGAGCAGGCCATAATGTTGTAACCATGACCAAGGTTGTCTCCCGTGATCGAACCCGGCCGGATCTCTATTCGCTGGCACAGACCGCGGATATTCTCGGCGTGTCGAAGGAGACCCTGCGCCGCTGGGATCACAACGGCACCATGGTTGCCGAGCGCTGCCCCGACAACAACTACCGAGTGTATCGCCGCGAACAGTTGGAACTCTTTGATGCCGCGCGGGCACTCTTTTTCAACGATTGGGAGGCGGAAGCGACCACCAAGCCGCTGCGCCCCTACCGGCTCATCGAGCTGTTTGCGGGCACGGGAGGGTTGGCGCTCGGCTTGGAAAAGGCCGGCTTTCACGCACTGCTGCTGAACGAGATCGATAAACACGCCTGCGCAACGCTGCGCAACAACCGTCCCCACTGGCATGTGGTCGAAGGGGATGTGGCACAGATCGACTTCACCCCCTACCGTGGGCGCGTCGATCTTCTCACCGGCGGCTTCCCCTGCCAGGCCTTTTCCTACGCAGGCAAAAAGCTGGGGTTCGAGGATGCGCGCGGCACCCTCTTTTTTGAGTTTGCCAGAGCGGTGAGCGAAGTGCGTCCCAAGGTACTGATGGCCGAAAATGTGCGCGGATTGCTGAAGCATGATGGCGGCAGGACATTACAAACCATCGCCGCAATCATTGATGAGCTCGGCTATGAGCTTGTGGAACCACGGGTGTTGAAGGCGATGTTTTATCAGGTACCGCAGAAGCGGGAGCGGCTGTTTTTGATCGCCGTACGCAAGGATTTGTCGGATCTGGCCACCTTCAAGTGGCCATCGCCCTACCACCGGATCATGACGCTGAAAGACGCCCTGAAAAAGGGGGAGTTGTACGACTGCGATGTCCCTCCATCCGAGGGGCAACGCTACCCCGAGCAGAAGCGCAAGGTGCTGGCGATGGTTCCGCCCGGCGGCTACTGGCGTGATCTGCCACCAGATATACAAAAAGCCTACATGAAGAAGAGCTACTACCTAGGCGGGGGGAAAACCGGCATGGCACGGCGGCTGTCATGGGATGAACCGAGCCTGACATTGACCTGCGCCCCGGCGCAAAAGCAGACGGAACGGTGCCACCCGGAAGAGACGCGACCGCTCACGGTGCGGGAATACGCGCGCATCCAGACCTTTCCGGACGATTGGCGATTTTCAGGCTCGCTCGCCGCGCAATA
>WFMN01000245.1 GCA_015489095.1 Mariprofundaceae bacterium
AGCAGGAGAACCGACGCATTGCCGCGCAGCGCAAGCGGCTGCTGCGTTTGGGCGGCCGCACGATGAACCGCGGCGAACGCCGCTTGGTTGCGGCGCTGGCCAAGGAGTACCGGCTTGATCCGGGCAAATACAGCGAAGCCCATTTTCTCCGCCTGCTGCTATTGCGGGTCGATACCGTTCCCGCCGATCTGGTCATGGCGCAGGCGGCCATCGAATCGGCGTGGGGAACCTCCCGTTTCGCCCGCGAGGGCAACAACCTGTTCGGCGAGTGGTGCTACCAGAAGGGGTGCGGGTTGATGCCCAAGCGGCGCAACGCCGGCGCTAGCCACGAGGTGCGCTTCTTCGCCACACCGGCACTGGCGGTGCGCGCCTACCTGCACAACATCAACACCGGCAAATCCTACCGTCTGTTGCGACAGTTGCGCCACAAAGAGCGGCTGCTTCACCAGCCGCTCTCCGGATTCGAGTTGGCACTGGGGCTGCGCAACTACTCCGAGCGCGGGATGGCCTATGTGCGCATGGTGCGCCATCTGATCCGCACCCACCGCACCCTATTCCAGCAGGCAAGCAACCAACCCATCCGCTAAGCCCCTGCTTCGCAGCCCCACGCGGATCGGGTAGGGTTGGCACAACCGTATCCTAGGAGGCTCCGTTATGTTCCACGGCACCATGACCGCACTGATCACCCCGTTTCGCGACGGCGCGATCGACGAAGAGGCGTTTCGCGCCCATATCGAACGCCAGATCGAGGCCGGGGTGGACGGGCTGGTGCCCACCGGTACCACCGGCGAGGCGGCGACACTGGCGGTGGAGGAGCACAAAAGGGTGATCCGCATCGCGGTGGAGCAGGCGGCGGGAAGGGTGCCGGTGATCGCCGGTACCGGCAGCAACAACACCGCCGAGTCGATCGAGCTGACCGCCGCCGCCAGAACCCTCGGCGCCGATGCCGCGCTGTTGATCTCTCCCTACTACAACAAGCCGACCCAGGAGGGGATCTACCACCACTACCGCACCGTGGCCGAGGCGGTACACCTGCCGCAGATCCTCTACAATGTTCCCGGCCGCACCAGCTCCAATATGCTGCCCGAAACGGTGGGAAAGTTGTCGAAAATCAGCAACATCATCGGCATCAAGGATGCCACCGCCAACATGGATCAGCTGTTGCGGAGCATGGCGGCGGCCGATGGTCGGCTGGAGTTTTACTCCGGTGACGACGCCACCGTGCTGCCGTTCATGGCGCTGGGCGGGGTGGCGGTGATCTCGGTGGTCTCCAACATCGCGCCGCGCACCATGGGGGCGTTGACGCGCGCCATGGCCGACGGTGACATCGCCACCGCCCGCGCGATGCAGGTGGCGCTGATGGAGCTCAACCGCGCCATGTTCATCCGCAGCAACCCGATTCCGGTCAAGGCCGCCTGTGCCCTGCTCGGCTGGATCGACGGCGAGATCCGGCTGCCCTTGACGCCGCTGGATCGCGCGGGCGAGGCCGAGCTGCGCACCGCCATGGAGGCATTCTCCGGAGCCGAGGAGCGCTTCTCCCTGAAGAAGTAAAGCACACCGCCCACGCCCTATGAACAGCGCCAGCCGTCCGATGCAGAATCTGATGATCTATTCGCGGCGGCCGCTGCACTCGCTGGCCTATTTCCTTGCCGGTTGCTGCGGCTTTGTCATCTACATCATCATGCTGATGGTGGCGGAGTCGCTGATCTACGCCCTCACCGGCGTTTCGCTCTCTTCGTGGGCGCTGTTGATCGCGGCGCTCGTCACCGCCTTCTACTTCTCTCCCATCGTCCGTTTCCTCCATGCCCAGATCGACCACCGCCTCTTTCCCGAAAAGTTCGATACGCTGGCCGCCATCCGCGAGCTCGGAGCCGGCGATCTCGCCCGGCTACCCAAGGAGAACATCGAGCAATCGCTGCTCAAGCGGATCTCCACCATCTGTTCCCGCAGCCCGGTCGCCCTCGACGAGTACGACGGCAGCGGTGTGCGCAAGCTCTTCTGCGAACCGAAATCGGCGCCGAAACCGGCCTCCAGTGGCATCTGCCGCCCCCCGTACGAGATCGCTATCCCCATCCCGTCGCCGCCGGGAACATCGTGGCTCCATTTCGGCCCGCGCCACGACCGCTGGCCGCTGGACGAGGAGGAGCGCGAAGGGCTGGAGAGCCTTGCCCGCTTCGCCACCACCTCGCTGGAGCATGCCCGGCTTTCCCATCAGCAGGCGCAGGAGGCGCGGCTCGATTCGATCGCCCGCATCGCGGCGCAACTGCAGTCGCACGACCTGAAAAACCGCCTGCATGATCTCGATTTTCTCGCCCATAATCTGGAATC
>WFMN01000246.1 GCA_015489095.1 Mariprofundaceae bacterium
ATACAGCAGAACCCGGCGATGACGCGCTACTTCGACCCCCGCCCCACCTCGGCGGCGGTGCTCGCCGCGGGCCGTGCGCAGCTGCGCTTGCAGACCCACTACAGCTCGATCTTTCTCGCCGATCAACTCCCCACCGCCCGCCGCTACCTCGCCGACCTGGAGCTGCTTACCATGGAAACCACGCTGCGCTACGGCCTCGGCCACCGCAGCGACCTCACGCTCAACCTGCCGGCCATGCGACCGCTGGCCGGAGCCCTAGATCGCTTCCTCCACCGCTACCACCGCGCGCTCAACCTGCCCAACGGCGGCCGCGAGCTGCGCCCCAACAACCAGTTCAGCTACTTCTACCAAGGCGGTTGGCGGGGCACACCACAATGGGAGCTTGGCAACCTGCAACTCACCCTGCACCGCCGGCTGGTCGCCAAGCGGTGGGCGCTCCTGCTGGGCGTGCGCCTGCCCACCGCCAGCCGCGCGCGCGGCTGGGGGCACCCGGGAGCCGATCTCGCGCTGGGAAGCGTGCTCTCTTGGCAACGGGGGCGGTGGTTTGCCCACGGTGAAGGGTGGTGGGTGCATCCCGTCATCCGCCGCGATTCGGGGATGGGGGTGCGCGACTATCCCCGCGCCTCCGCCACCGTGGGCAGGGGGATCGCATGGTTCGCCGCGCCGCTCAACCTGCTACTGCAAGCGCAGGGCGGAGGCTCCCCCTACCGAAGCGGCGTCGCCGCCCTCGACTCCCCGCCGTGGCTGATCTCGGTGGGGCTGCGCGGCGCCTCCCACCAAGGTTGGCAATGGAACGCCGCCTTCGTCGAGAACATCACCCAATCCAGCACGCAGGATTTCTCCCTGTCGTTCGGGGTGACCATGCCGATGTGATGATGTTCACCGCGGAAGCGCGTTATTTTTTTCACCACAGAGACACAGAGGCACAGAGGAATAGGGGGGATATGACAATCTCTTCTTCCTTCGTGTCCTTGTGACTTCGTGGTTCATCATCTTCTCACCGCAGAGGCGCGGAGACGCGGAGAGGTAAGGACTGCCGTCATTCCGGCCTCCGAGCCGGAATCCATGTGGGCATGCCTGTTCATGGTGAATCCCGGCCTGCGCCGGGACACCCTCCCTATCCCTCCGCGCCTCCGCGGTGAAAAAACAACGCAACTATTCAGCTACATGCTGTAACTGTTCAGATCGCCCATGATTTGTTCGATAGCAAGGCGAAAACGCGCAGTGTGCTACTCGCACATGAGCATTTTCAACGCAGCTATCGGGCAAAACATGGGATGAGCTGAATCGTTACAAAACAACAAGACCCGCAAGTGAAACACTTACGGGTCTTGCTTGATGCGGCTGTATGGAACAGCAGCGGATGATGGTTACATCATGCCGCCCATGCCGCCCATGTCGCCACCGGCGGCCGGTGCCGGCTCTTCCTTCTTCGGCAGCTCGGCCACCATCGCCTCGGTGGTGATCAGCAGCGAGGCCACGGAGGCGGCGTTCTGCAGCGCGGTACGCACCACCTTGGTCGGGTCGATCACGCCCATCTTGACCAGATCGCCATACTCCTCGGTCGCGGCGTTGAAGCCGTAGGAGGCATCCTTGTTGCCGGCAACCTCGTTGACCACCACCGATGCCTCGACACCGCAGTTGGCCACGATCTGGCGCAGGGGCTCTTCGATCGCACGCGAAATGATCTTCGCGCCCATCTCCTGATCGTGGTTGTCGGCGGAGATCTCGGCCGCGTTGGCCAGCGCGCGGATCAGAGCGACACCGCCACCCGGCACGATCCCCTCTTCCACCGCGGCGCGGGTTGCGTGCAGGGCGTCGTCCACACGGTCTTTCTTCTCTTTCATCGCCACTTCACTGGCTGCGCCGACCTTGATCACCGCAACACCGCCGGCCAACTTGGCCAATCGCTCCTGCAGTTTCTCCTTGTCGTAGTCGGAGGTGGAGTCCTCGATCTGCTTGCGAATCTGGTTGATCCGCCCCTCGATCGCGCTCTTGTCACCGGCGCCATCGACGATGGTGGTGGTGTCCTTGGTGATCTTCACGGTACCCGCGGTTCCGAGATCATCCAGCGTGACATTCTCCAGCTTGAGGCCGAGGTCTTCTGAAATCACCTTGGCTCCGGTCAGGATCGCCATATCCTCCAGCATCGCCTTGCGACGATCGCCGAAGCCAGGCGCCTTCACCGCGGCCACATTGACCACGCCGCGCATCTTGTTGACCACCAAGGTGGCCAGCGCCTCGCCCTCGATATCCTCGGCGATGATCAACAGCGGCTTGCCGGCGCGTGCCACCGACTCCAGCAGCGGCAGCAGATCACGCATGTTGGAGATCTTCTTCTCGAACAGCAGGATGTAGGGGTTCTCGATCGAGGCCTCCATGCGCTCGGTATCGGTCACGAAGTAGGGCGACAGGTAGCCGCGATCGAACTGCATGCCTTCCACCACATCGAGCTCGGTCTCCAGCCCTTTGGCCTCTTCCACGGTGATCACACCCTCTTTGCCGACCTTCTCCATCGCATCGGCGATGATCTGGCCGATTTCACGATCACCGTTGGCGGAGATGGTGCCCACCTGGGCGACCTCATCCTGGTTTTTCACCTCTTGGGAGAGCTTGCCGAGCTCATTGATGATCGCGGCAACCGCCTTATCGGCACCGCGCTTGAGGTCCATCGGGTTCATGCCGGCGGCAACCGCCTTCACACCCTCACGGGCAATCGCCTGCGCCAGCACGGTCGCGGTGGTGGTGCCGTCACCGGCGACATCCGCGGTTTTGGAGGCCACCTCCTTCACCATCTGCGCACCCATGTTCTCGAACTTGTCTTCAAGCTCGATCTCCTTGGCGACGGAGACGCCATCCTTGGTCACATTCGGCGCGCCCCAGGATTTTTCGAGCACCACATTGCGCCCCTTCGGACCCAATGTGACCTTGACGGTATCCGCCAGAATGTTCACCCCGCGAATCATCTTCGCGCGGGCTTCTTCAGAAAAACGAATGTCTTTCGCAGCCATTGTTTGTTTACTCCTTGATGATATTAGTGATAAGTTAAATTAGGACTCGACAACGCCGAGGATGTCATCCTCGCGCATCATCAGGAACTCTTCGCCGTCCAGCTTGATCTCGGTGCCGGCGTATTTGGAGAAGATGACGCGGTCACCCTGCTTCACTTCCAGCGGGCGGACATCGCCGTTTTCCAGAATCTTGCCATTACCGGCCGCGATCACTTCACCTTCAATGGGTTTCTCCTTGGCCGAATCAGGGATAATAATTCCACCGGCGGACTTCTCTTCTTCGTCCAGCCGACGAACAATCACACGGTCATGTAAAGGACGAACTTTCGTTGTCATCGTTGTCTCACTCCTAGCATATTTTTATTCACTCCGAACCCGCCGCCGATGCGGTCGCACCGAACAGCGCGTTCAACGAGGCGCTTTGTAGGGACGCCGAAACCCCGTTTCAACCCCCTGATCGCAATTGGTTGTCGAATCGTTGCGCCTCCATCAAAACATATTGAAAAACTGCGGAAATAAACAGCACGCCTTGCGGCGTTCGGCATATTCGCTAGCCTTGGGCGCCGGCGAATGAGGCGCGCCGTCGAGTTACGACTTCGCAAGAAGTCGCCATTGCCTAGGGGGCGCCATTGATCCGGGGGGATAGGCGTATCAACAGAGAACAAGCAATCATCAAACTGCGCACCATTCAGGACATTCCCACCCTGCCGGACTGCTTTTTGCGCATCCAGCAGGTGCTGCGCCATCCCGACAGCGACACCGACGATCTGGTCGATGTCATCCAGACCGATCAGGCCACCTGCGCCATGGTGCTCAAGCAGGCCAATTCACCGGCGTTCAACGGCGGGCTGCGCAACATCACCTCGATCCACGAGGCGGTCACCCGCCTAGGGATGCACGAGGTCTCGCAGATCGCCATGGTAATTTCGCTCGTGCACGGCTTTCCACTGCCCACCACCGCCACGAAGGTGGCGATGTTCTGGGCGCACGCTTTTCTGGTCGGCTCGATCGCCAACGAGATCGGCAAACGCATTCCGCCGCCCACGGCGTTTGACCGGCAGATGCTGTTCACCGCCGGTTTACTGCATGATATCGGGCGCGCCATCATCGGCTTGCGGCTCGATCCCGACTACTTCGCCTCCCCCGCCGGCGCCATCAACGACGATTTGCGCACCCTGCAGTTCGAACTCAAGCGATACGGTATCGACCATGCGGAGGCAGGGTCGATTCTGATGGAGCTGTGGGGCTTTCCACAGGTATTGATCGACACCATCGCCCACTACCACCGCCCCATCGGTCAGTGCAACCTCGCATCCGCGATCATCCACCTTGCCAACGACACCGCCAACGCGCGCGGCACGCGCATCGGCTCCATCGAACAGGCCGCCGTCGCCTTGAAGGAAGGGGAACTGTTCGAATCGCTGGACGACGATATTGCCGCGATGCTGCAGCAATACCAACAGGAACGCGACTAGGCGCCACCCACGGTTAGCTGCCGCAATGCCGCGCCGGGATCCGGCTGCCGCATCAGCGATTCACCGACCAGAAAACCGTACACCCCGGCTTCGCGCATCGCCGCCACATCGCCGCCATCGTGGATGCCGGATTCAGTGATCACCGTGCGTGGCGCATCGATACGCGGCAGCAGCCGCCTAGTGGTGGCGAGGTCGATCTCAAAGGTGTGCAGGTTGCGGTTGTTGATGCCGATCAGCTCAGTCTCCAGCAGCAAGGCGCGTTCCAGCTCGGCCTCGTTGTGTACCTCCGGCAGGATGGCAAGCCCCATCTCGCGGGCGGAGGCCGCAATGTCGGCGATCAGCCCGTCGTCGATCATCGCCATGATGATGAGGATCGCATCCGCCCCCAGCGCCCGCGCCTCGATCACTTGATAGGGATCGACGATGAACTCCTTACGCAGGATCGGTAGGGAGGCCTCCTCACGAATCCCGCGCACAAAGTCATCCGAGCCCTGAAAATAGCGCACATCGGTCAGCACCGACAGGCAGGTGGCGCCGGCCTGTTGGTAGCGCCCGGCAATCCACACCGGATCGAAATCTTCCCGAATCACCCCCTTGGAGGGGCTCGCCTTTTTCACCTCGGCGATGACCGCCGTCTCCCGCCGCGCCACCTTCCCGGCTAGCGCGCCGCGAAAATCGACCGGGGCATACGCCGTCGCCTGCCGCATCAGCTCGCCCTCGCTCCGCTGCTGCTTGCACTGCCTGACCCAATCGCGCTTGTAGGCGGCGATCTCCTTGAGGATGGTCACGCGGCCACCTTGTGGCTGCAATCGACCAACCGCGCCAGCAGGTCGGCGGCTCTCCCGCTATCCATCGCCTCCGCCGCCTGCGCAATGCCGGCGGCGATGCCCTCCGCCCTGCCGCAGACCCACAGTGCCGCCGCCGCGTTGAGCAGCACGATATCGCGCCCGGCGCCACCCTGACCGGCCAGAATGTGGCGGATAATGGCGGCGTTGTGGTCGGCGTCGCCGCCGGCCAGCGCTTCCGGCACGGCGAAGGGGATGCCGAACGCGGAAGGATCGATCTCGAAGGGGTGCAACTGCCCGCCCTCGATCAGCACCGCATCGGTGAGCGCGGTGGTGGTGATCTCATCGAGCCCGTCGCGGCCATGAACCACCAGCGCACGCTCGATGCCAAGCTGCAGCAGGCTCCGCGCCATCAGATCCAGCTTGTCGCGGCCATAGACCCCGATCACCTGAAACTCGGCGTTTGCCGGATTGGTCAGCGGCCCCAGCAGGTTGAAAATGGTGCGCACACCAAGTTCGCGCCGGGGAGCCGCGGCATGCTTCATCGCCGGATGGTGGCCGGGGGCAAACATAAACCCGATGCCCACTTCATCGATGCAGGCCGCCACCTGCGCGGGGGTGAGCGCCAGATTGACCCCCAGCGCCTCCAGCACATCGGCACTGCCGGAGCGGGAGGAGATCGCCCGGTTGCCGTGCTTGGCCACCTTCTGGCCGCAGGCCGCCACCACCAGCGCCACGGTGGTCGAGATGTTGAAGGTGTTGCCGCCATCGCCGCCGGTACCGCAGGTGTCGAGCAGTCCACGGCTCGCCGGCGTCACCTTGTGCGACGCCGCCCGCATGGCACGGGCTGCGCCCGCCACCATCTCCGGCGTCTCCCCGCGAATGGAGAGCCCCATCAGGATAGCGCCGATCTGTGCCGGGGTGGCCTCGCCGGCCATGATGGCGGAGAAGCCCACCTCCACCATCGCGCTATCGATGGGGGTGTTTTGATGAACCGCCCGCAGCAGGTTGGTGATCGCTTCAGCCACAACGCATCTCCAGAAAGGTTTTCAGCATGGCGTGCCCATGCTCGGTTAGGATCGATTCGGGGTGAAACTGCACGCCGATGGTCGGATGGTCGCGGTGACAGAGCCCCATCAGCTCCCCCTCCTCCGTCCACGCCGTGCGGCGCAGCACTTGGGGCAGCGGCTCCTCCACGATCAGCGAGTGGTAGCGGGTGGCGGTGAAGGGGGAGGGAAGCCCGGCAAAGACCGTGCTGCCATCATGGTGGATGGCGCTGGTCTTGCCATGCATCAGCCGCGGCGCGCGCACCACCTTGCCGCCGAACACCTGCGCGATCGATTGGTGCCCCAAACAGACGCCGAGAATCGGAATCTTGCCGGAGAAATGGGCGATCAGCGCCATTGAGATCCCGGCGTCATCGGGGGTGCACGGCCCCGGCGAGATCAGCAGGTGCGAGGGTGCCAGCGCCGCCACCTCGGCCACCGAAATCTTGTCGTTGCGGTAGATGGCGGGCTGCTCGCCCAGTTCGCCCAAATACTGCACTAGGTTGTAGGTAAAGGAGTCGTAGTTGTCGATCACCAGCACGCTCATCGGTTGCTCCTTGCCAGCGCGATGGCGCGGAACATCGCCGTCGCCTTGTTGACGCACTCCTGATGCTCGGTCGCCGGCACCGAATCGGCCACGATGCCCGCGCCCGCCTGCACCTGCACCCGCCCATCGCGGATCACCGCGGTACGGATGGCGATCGCGCTGTCCATGCGGGCGCCGCCGAACGAGATGTAGCCGATACAACCGGCGTACGGACCGCGCGCCTCGCGTTCCAGCTCGTGAATAATCTGCATCGCCCGCACCTTGGGCGCGCCGGAGACGGTACCGACCGGGAAGGTGGCCGCCAGGAGGTCGATGGCATCGACTTCAGGGGTGAGATCGCCCTCCACCTGCGAGACGATATGCATCACATGGGAGTAGCGTTCCACCACCATCGATTCGGTCACCGCCACCGAGCCGAACCGGCAGACGCGCCCCAAATCGTTGCGCCCCAGATCGACCAGCATGATGTGTTCCGCCAACTCCTTGCCATCGGCCAGCAACTCCCGCTCCAGCGCCGCATCTTCATCCGCGTTCCCGCCGCGCGGACGGGTGCCGGCGATGGGACGCACGATGGCACGCGCACCCGCTTTGCGCACCAGAATCTCCGGCGACGAGCCCACCAGCACGGTATCGTCGATGGTGAGGTGGAACAGGTAGGGCGACGGGTTGATATGGCGCACCGCGCGGTAGATCGCCAGCGAATCGCAATCGAGCGGGGCGGAAAAGCGCTGCGACAGCACCACCTGAAAGATGTCCCCAGCGAGGATGTACTCCTTGGCTTGGCGCACCATCGCCTCAAACGCGGCTTGGTCGATATGCGCCTCCGGCTGCATCGCAGGTAGGGCGCCTTCGAGATGAAGCGGCGACAGGTTGTGCGGCTGCTGCAGACGCGCCTGCATGGTATCAAGCGCGGCGTTCGCCTCCGCCTCCGCCCCCAGCGCGCACAGATGCAACACGCCGCGCAGGTTGTCCACCACCACAAAGCGATCGATCACCATGAAGGCCGCCAGCGCACCGTCGCTCTCCAGCCGCGGCACACCGGGCTCGAAGCGGGGAACCACATCATACGCGAAGTAGCCAACCGCCCCGCCGCTGAACGGCAGGTCATCGCACTGCTCCACCCCCTCCTGCCGGATCACCTCGCTGCGCAGCCACGCCTCCATCGGCTGATCCAGCCGGACACGGCCGCCGTCACGGCTGCGAACCGTCAGCGCGCCATCGCGCTCCACCGCCACCTTGGCCGGATCGAAACCGATCATGCTGTAGCGCCCCCAACGCTCGCCCCCTTCGGCGGATTCAAACAGAAAGCTCTCCCTTCCTACGCGCAGGCGGGCAAAGAGCGACACCGCGGTTTCACAGTCGGCCGACAGGGTACGACGATAGAGCCTCATGGAGCGATAGCGAACGCCGGCGTTGACAGCGGGTCTGCTTCACGGCGTAATTCGCGCTCCTTCACGGGGCCATAGCTCAGCTGGGAGAGCGCTACAATGGCATTGTAGAGGTCGGCGGTTCGATCCCGCCTGGCTCCACCAAATACTGTTTTTACCATATCTTTTCAACACCTTGCTTCTGGCGATAGGGCCAAAAAGGTGACTTGTACATGAAGATTGTACATTCACCCCCCAAAAGGTGGAAGATGTGACCAGAAGACGACTGAATTACCTGCATAGTGGCGAAACCTATATCTATTATTACCGCCGCACCATCCCTACAGCTACCCGTAAGACCTTTAACAACCGCCGTGAAATAAAAGTATCTCTCGGCACCCGTGACAAACTTGTGATTCAGGTTGACTTATCGCATAATTGCGATATTATTCGTGGTATGTGTTGGACAGTGGAAACTTTAAATGCCGATGTGGATGAGGAGCTTGATAGGCTTGCTCCAGCATTTAAAGCCAAATTTCTGCACATTGCCTCAATGCTGGAACACTTCGGACCCCACAAGGTTCGAGCGCCTTATGTGAAGCACCTTGATGGCAAACTATGGGAAATACGGATGAAAGCACAGCCAGGTATCGCCCGTGCAATTTACGCTGTGGTTGTGGGAAGAAAAATTGTAATTTTGCATCTGTTCATGAAAAAAACACAGGCAACCCCACGGGAAGCTATCTCGCTGGCCAAACGAAGGATGAAGGAGTCTGGATATGACTAAATTGGCGGATTTAAAAACCAAGTGGCTAAAGGATGACGCTGTACGCAAGGAGTATGAGGCACATTCTTACGAGTTTGAAATTGCGCAGGCGCTGATTGAGGCGAGAACCAACGCTGGGTTAACGCAGGCGGATGTTGCTAAACGAATGGGGACAACACAATCGGCAGTGGCACGCATCGAAGGGGCATCCCACCTGCCTAGTATGAAAAGTATTATTCGCTATGCAACAGCTATAGGTGCCAAGCCAATGCTAACCCTATTATCTGGTAGAGAGCGACTTTCTCACTAGGGCATAGCACATGGACAAAATTTGAAATTGACGACTGTACAGACAACTTGCACATTTCGTAGAAATTAGGGTCAGGCTGTCAGAGGATCGGTGTTAAAAAGTTCAATGAAAACAAGGATCGATAGCATTTCGTAAACCACCAAAATAGGGCTCCCGCCTGGCTCCACCAATTTTTCCTATTTGTAATATCCTCATCACCGCGAAAGCTACATCCACCATGGTCGTCACGCCATGCCGGCGTTGTCCGGAACATCGCCGCCAAGGCGACTACCCCGTATGATCCTCCTCCATGCGCCGCTGCACCGGCGGGCATGGCACATCACCGAACGAGCAGAAGACACAGCAGTCATCGCCCTCGGGCTTGAGCAGCGCATGGCACGCTTCGCATTCGTAGAACCACTGGCAGGCATCGGTCGGCATCACCTCCTTCTTGCTGTGGCCGCAGTGCGGGCAGGTGATGGTGGATTCAGTGATCATGCTTGACGGCTTCGCAAGAAGTCGGCACCGCGGCCACGGACGGCCGCGCAAATCAATGGCTTGCGTAGCAAGTCGTTGATTTGTAAGGAAGGTGAAAATCGCAATTTTCGCCTTCCGTCAAGCAAAAAGTCCATGGACGGACTTTTTGTGATGTCCTCATGCTTCATGCTCCATGCGGCGAAAATCGGCCAGACAACAGCGACCGGACGGGTTTCTGGATTCGCATGCACACAGCCTTTCCTTGGTTTGCCGGACGACAAACGCCTTGATCTGTGCCGCCGTGCCATCGGCCAGTGCCGCTCGGTACGATTCCCTAGAGATATCAAAGCAATGGCAGAGCATCGCCCGCCCATCGCGGAAGGCGCGAAGGCGCTGTTTCGGGATGGTGTCCGCGGCGAAAAAATAGCCGGTGGGACAATCGGGTTCGGCGCAGTAGGCATACGCCTCATCCGCCAGTGGCTGATTGTCGGGGAATGGAACCTGATGCAGCAGCGTTTGCCGGCTGACGCCTACCCCTGAACCACCGCAAGTGGGGCAAACGGAACGACTTGCTACCGTCGAGGCGGCACAACAGCTACAGGCCACGACGACTTATTCTCTCCGCTTACCGCGACAACATGCCCCACCCTCTCGTTGAACAAGGGGCATGGACGGGTTCGGGGAAGGATTCCCCTCCTACGGGCTGTGGGGGCGGTTTCCAAACCGCGAACCGGGGCTCGTCATACCGGCGCAGGCCGGTATCCATCTTGGCCACGCAGGCCCCCCATGGATTTCGGGTCAAGCCCGACATGACAATTTCACCGCGGAGGCGCGGAGGCGCGGAGGAATGTCGGACATCCATGCCGGCGCCATCAACGCCACGCCCTCGCCGGATGGCGGCGTGCGCGGCAAGGTGCATATCTCCCTCTCCGCGCCTTTGCGGTGAAACAACACAGCACCATCACTTGATCACAAAGGGCAGCAGCGAAGGTGAGATCAGCAGCAGCACCGCCATCCCACCCAACACCCAAAGCAAAACCGGCCGCTTCGGTGGGCAGCCGTTGGCAATGCAGGCTTGTCTTCCCTGCCAGTGACGCCATCCCGCCCAGCCGATCAGAGCCAAGGTGATGAGCGCGAACAGCGGACGATAGGGCTCCAATGCGATGAAGGCGGAGGCGGAACCCAACCCCAGCAACGCCACGATCAACGGTCCGATGCAGCAGGCGGAGGCCAACCCACCGGCAATCACCGCACCGATCAACGGGCCATGTTCTTTTGCTGTTTCAGCATGTTCACTGTTCATGATGACGATTTCGAAAGAAGTCGGCATCGCGGCCACGCACGAGTTCGGGGAAAGGATTCCCCTCCTACAGGCTGTAGGAGCGGTTTCCCAACCGCGAATTCCACGGACGGACTTGTTGCGATCTGCTCATTCATGATAATCCTCCAGAATATTCAGAATCGGACAGGGATCGCCATCGGCGGTCTGTTCACATTGATCGGCGAGCGCCAGCAGGGTGGCACGCATCTTGGCGAGCATCCCCATACGGACAGCGATCTCCTCGGCCTTGCGTTGCGCCACCGCCCGCACCTGCGAACAGGTGCGTCCGCCACTCTTGATGGCGAGCAGTTGGCCGATCTCCTCCAGCGTAAACCCCAGCTCCTTGGCGTGGACGATGAAGCGCAAGCGGGTGAGATCCCCAGCGCCGTAACAGCGATAGCCGGAGGCAGTGCGCGGCGCGCGCGGAATCAGCCCGCGTCGTTCGTAGTAGCGCACGGTATCCACCGCGATACCCGCCGCCTTGGCCAACGCACCGATCTTCATCGCTGCGAATACTAAACCCTAGAGCATACTCCAGAGTCAAGCCGCGCCAATGACGGAACCAGCCGCTGCACCCGATCGTTGCGCTCACCGGCGACGGATGGCGCGTGCGCTGAAACCCGCCTGTAGGAGCGGTTTCCCAACCGCGAACATCTCCCGACCGTTCGCCGGTTCGGGGGTGTGAGAACTTAGGTTCGGAGTCGGAGACCTTGGGTTCGGGGTCGGAGACCCCTCCTACGGGGGGAGGCGGTCACCGTAGATTCCGGGTCAAGCCCGATATGACAATTTCACCGCGGAGGCGCGGAGGAATGTCGGATGTCCATGCCGACGCCATCAACGCCACGCCCTCGCCGGATGGCGGCGTGCGCGGCAAGGCGCATATCTCCCTCTCCGCCCTCTCCGCGCCTCTGCGGTAAAACAAAACCGCATCATCACTTGAGCAGATAGGGCAGCAGCAAAACCGCCGGCTTGATCCCGGCGCTACGATTCCGTGAGGAGGCTGTTCAGCAGTATGCTGACGGGGATGGCGTGGTAGGGCTTGGACAAAAAGCGGGTGCGTGCCTTTGCCGCTTCGGAGAGCAGATCCATATCCAGCGCATAGCCCGAAGCCAGCACGATCGGCACATCAATTCCGTGGTCGATCAAGGCTTGCACCAGCTCCACCCCGCCCATCTCCGGCATGACCATATCGGTCAGCACCAAGGCGATCTCATGATCCTGCCTCGCCAATTCAAGTGCCTCCCGGCCATTGCCGACGGCGACCACGCGGTATCCGATCATCTTCAGCAGATCGGTCATCGTTTTCCGGATGGCGTCATCATCCTCCGCCAGCAGGATCTTCTCGCCGTTGCCACGCATCAGCCGTAACGGCTGCTCCGCTTCCGGTTGTTCCCCCGACTCCGACGCCAGCGGCAGGTGGATATCAAAGCGGGCGCCCTCGCCGGGCGCGCTGTGGCAGGTGATCGTGCCGCCATGCTGCTGCACAATGGCGTGTACCGTGGAGAGCCCCAGCCCGGTGCCCTTGCCATCCTCCTTGGTGGTAAAGAAGGGGTCGAACACCCGTGAAATCTCCTCCGCGCCGATGCCGCAACCGCTATCGGCAACGGTAAGGTGCGCCCACTCGCCCGGTTTGATATCGCCCTCTTCCCCGTCATCCGTCACCGTGTGGCGGCGCAAAGTGACATCGATCCATCGCGCATCCGCGGTGGCGACGGCATCGCGGGCGTTGTTCATCAGGTTCATCACCACCTGCTGAATCTGGGTGGCGTCACCGCATACCGGCAGATGCTCGCCCTGGTCATGGAAGCGCACAGTCGTATGCGAAGGGATGCCGAGCTTGGAGGTGGCCACCGTCTCCTTCACCAGCGTCTCCAGCGGGAAGATATCGTTGCTCGCCGCCTTCTTGCGCGCATAATCCATCAACTGCTTGACGATGTTCGCGGCGTGGTCAACCAAGGATTCTATCTCTTCGATCTGCCGGCGCACCGCCGCATCGTCTTTGCCTAGCTTGTTTCTGGCGATGTACGACTTACCGAGGATCCCGAACAACACATTGTTGAAGTTGTGCGCCACCCCGCTGACCAGCGTGCCGATCGCCTCCATCTTTTGCGCTTGGGCAAGTTGTTCGGCCATGGACTCCAAACGGGCATTGGCCTCCTCCAGCTCACGATTGGTGCGCTCGAGCTGTTCCAGCTTATCCTCCAGTTTGCGCACCAGCCTGCTGTTGTAGCGCTGCAGCAGCTCCGCATCGTCGTCCAAGCGGGGGACGCACGCCGTCAGATTCCCCGCGCGCTGCTCCGCCAGCAACTGGCGAAGCTCCCGTAGCAACTCCTTCGATTGCAGCGGCTTCACAAAGAAGCGGTTGGCGCCGAGCTCCAGCGCGAGCTTCTTGTCCTGCTCGGTGGTGTAGGTGGCGGAGTAGAAGACAAAGGGGATCTCCTTCAGATCGGGATCCTTCTTGCATGTGCAACAGAGCTGGTAGCCATCCATCACCGGCATCAGGATGTCGCTGATAATCAGATCATGCGGCCTCTCCCGCAACTGCTCCAGCGCCTGTCGGCCGTGCTCCGCCTCCGAAACCTGCGCCCCCTCACCCTGCAGCAGATAGCGCAGCAGGTAACGGTTCTGCTCGATATCATCGACCACCATAATCCGCAGCTTGTTCATGCCACTACCTCCTCTAGTTGCCGCACAAAGGCGGCGGGATCGATCGGCTTGCTGATATAGCCATCACACCCGGCGGCGATGACGCGCTCACGATCTCCCTTCATCGCCAGCGCGGTGAAGGCGACGATCTTGATCGCACGGGTCGCCGGATCGGCACGCAGCTTGCAGGTGGCGGCAAAACCGTCGATCCCGCCCGAAAGCATCATGTCCATCACGATCAGATCAGGCCGCAGCTCGCCGGCCATGCGCAACGCCTCCTCCCCGTTGTCGCAACAGCCGACCACGGTGTGCCCCGCCTGTTCGAGCAGAAAGCGCGCCATGTAGCGGTTCTGCGGCGTGTCCTCAACGATCAGCACCCTCACGCGCGCTCCTCCCCCAACAGCTCATGCAACTGGTCGAGCAACTGCCGGGGATCGAGCTCCTGTTTGGCGCTGACCATCACCTGATGGGCGGCCAACTGTTCCAGTTCGGCCTCATCAAGATCCTTGGCGGTCACCATCAGAATCGGGATATCGCGGTAGGCCGGCTCGCCGCGCAGATGGGTCACTAGGTCAAGGCCATCCATCCGCGGCATCATCAGATCGGTCACAATCAGGTCGGCGGGCTGGGTCGCCAACTGCCGCAACGCATCGCGGCCGTTGACCGCCTCGTTGCAGTTCAGATCGAGCCCGGAGTGCTGCAGCAGGGTGCGCAGCAGCCGGCGCGCGGCCGGATCGTCATCGACAATCAGCACCTGATGCAGCTTGCGGTCACGCGCCAGCGCCGCCACCTTCTCCAGCAGCCGCTCCGGCTCGATCGGCTTGCGCATGAAATCGACCGCCCCCATCTTCAGCGTCCGTTCGACCCCATCGACGATCGAGATGCACATCACCGGCACATCCCGGAGATCCTCCTCCTGCTTGATGCGGGCCAGCACCTCCCAGCCATTGACCTCGGGCATCAGCAGATCGAGCAACAC